>JAFZND010000051.1 GCA_017553065.1 Clostridia bacterium | reverse complement strand
GCTCCGACTTTCCTCATGTAGTTGCCCACATGCGATTGTCTGTCTATCTAACTTCAATCATTATACCATAGGTATATTAACCTGTCAATTACAAATAATTTTGCTTATCTATATTTGCTTTTAACGTATCTATTGCTTTTGTTTCAAGCCGACTAATGTAACTCCTGCTTATACCAAGTGTTACAGCCACTTCGCGTTGCGTAAGGGGAGTGTAGCCATCAAATCCATAACGCATGCACATTATTTGATATTCTCGCTTTGTAAGTGTGTTTTTCATTAAATTAACTAACTTGTTAGTTAACATTTCGTTTGTTACATTTTTTTCCACATCCAAATTTTCGTCTGCCACAAGGTCCAACACATTTAAATCTCCGCCATCATCATCTGTGGCAAAGCTATCATCACACGATATTGTGGCATTGTGTTTTTTGTTTACTCTAAGCAGCATTAGTATTTCATTTTCAATGCATCTTGCTGCATAAGTACTAAATTGTGTATTGTGACCAATTTCATAAGTGTTTATTGCCTTTATTAGTCCAAGCGAGCCCACCGAAATTAGGTCGTCTGCTTCCATAGTTCCACTATATTTTTTTACAATGTGTGCCACAAGACGCAAATTGTGGTGTATTAGTGCCTCTTTTGCTTTTTTGTCGCCAAGTTCTTTATATCGTTTTAGATATTCTGTCTCCTTTTCTTGCGTTAAAGGTTTTGGAAAACTAGATGCATTATTCACAAATCCGGTAAAACACATTATTTTGGATAAAAATAGCCCTAAACTTTCTATTATCATTTTTTATTCTCCCCATAATTACTATATATGAAGAATTTTGTCAAAAAATGACGAAAGGTAAGAGCGTTATATCGTTTTTAATTTACGCTAGTTTGTGATATAATTTTTGTGTATTGGGTGAAGATATGAATTTATTTGAAGAAGAAGTAAAAAAATTAGCACCACTTGCCGATAGAATGCGTCCTGATACTTTGGATGAATTTATTGGCCAAGAGCATTTGGTAAGTCCAAATAGTTTTTTAGTTCGTGCAATCAAAGCCAATAGCTTTGGTTCATGCATTTTTTATGGCCCACCAGGATGTGGCAAAACAACTATTGCACATATTATTGCTTCTACCTGCAAGGGCAGATTTGTTAAATTAAATGCAGTAAGTAGTGGTGTGGGTGATGCCAAAGAAGTTATTGCAGAAGCAAAAAGAAACTTGGAGCTATATGGTACACGCACATATTTACTACTTGACGAATGTCATAGATGGAGTAAGGCACAAAGTGATTGCGTGCTAGAAGCAATAGAAAATGGTAGCATAATTTTTATTGGTTCCACTACAGAAAATCCATTTATTAGTATGACGCGTGCCATAATTTCTAGATGTAGAGTTTTTGAGTTCAAAGCACTTACAAAAGAAAATGTAATTACGGCTTTAAATAGGGCAATTACTAGTGAAAAAGGTTATGGCAACCTAAAAGTAAAAGTTGATGAAGATGCTTTAGAGCACATCGCTTGGGCATCAGCTGGAGATATACGCACAGCACTAAATGCATTAGAACTTGCTGTAAAAACTACACCAGAAAATAAAAAAGGCGAAATAGTTATAAATAAGGCCACTGCAGAAGATTGTGTGCAATCCAAAGCAATAGCAATTGATGAAACAACTCAATTTGATATGTTGTCCGCATTTTGCAAATCTCTTAGGGGTAGTGACACAGATGCAGCATTATTTTATGCAGAAAAATTGCTTATATCTGGCTACGATCCATTAATTCTCGCTCGTCGCCTTGTGGCACACGCTAGCGAAGATGTAGGTATGGCAGATAGCAACGCATTACTACTTGCGATGTCTGCATTGCATAGTTGTGAAAAACTTGGTTTTCCAGAATGTAATCTTACACTTTGCCACGCAATAATATATTTGTGCGAGGCGGAAAAGAGTAATTCAGTGGTGGTGGCTATGAACGCTGCCATGGAAGATGCCGAAAAATATAAGGATGCAGTAGTTCCAAATCATTTAAAAAATCATCCTACTGGCTACAATGATGGCCATGGTAAATATAAATATCCTCATAACTATGGTGGGTATGTAAAACAACAATATTTGCCAGATGTTGTAAAAGATAAGGTTTATTACACACCACTAAACAATGGTAGGGAAAAGGGTTTAGTAAAGAAAAAAGACAAGTACAATAAGTAGGTGAAATATGACACAAAATGAAAGAGTAAAAGCATACGATAAGTTCACACAAGTTTGGGGTAAGCTAAGTCAATACAATCAAGCCATAGAAGAAATGGCAGAACTAACTCAGGCCTTATGTAAATTGAATAGACCAGACTTGCAAGATAAGTACGATGAGTATGTAAAATTAGTGCAAGAAGAGATAGCTGACACGCTTAATTGTGTGGAACAATTAGAGTATATGTTTGGTCACTCTGAAATTGAAAAATTGCGCGATTACAAATTAAATAGAACACTTAATGTGATAAAAAAAGATGCTAAGTTTTAGCATCTTTTTATTACTATTCAAATATGTAAAATATGGCTTAAATCAGTGACTATTTTTCCATTTCATCGCTTGCTGTATCGTAGTTTAATTTGCCTTCTGTAAATTTTACGCTTGTTTCTTTTGCGGCCTCAGTAATTTTAATGATTGATTCATAACTTATTGAATTTATTGTTG
>JAFZND010000050.1 GCA_017553065.1 Clostridia bacterium | reverse complement strand
GTAAAATAATGGAAATATATTATCTGCACTTAAATTCATTAAATTAAATTCATTAACATGTTTTATTGTGTTAGCATCAACATAATTGTATTTACAAAAAACTAAATCAGCATTGTTTTCTTTTTGTTTGTTTAGTAGTTTTTCATACATTACTGCGTCAATATAGTCATCACTATCCACAAATGCAACGAAGTCACCTTTTGCAATATTAAGACCTGCATTTCTTGCACTAGATACTCCACCATTTACCTTGTGGATTACTTTCACTCGTTTATCTTTCTTTGTATACGTATCACAAATAGCAGGGCAGTTATCAGGGCTGCCATCGTCTACTAGTATTACTTCCAAATTTGCGTATGTTTGGTTCAAAATACTATCTACACATCTATTAATATATTTCTCTACATTGTACACCGGCACAATGACTGATATTAAATCTTTCATTTATTTCTCTTCTTTATCGCAAATACAACTTTACCAAACAATCCAAATGACACAAAATTTAATGTTTTCTTTACAAGCAATTTAAATTTTTGCCATGGTGTATACCAGCTGGCATTGTACCAATGGATTGAATAAGTATTTTTTGTAATTCTTTTTTTATTTTCTACAATATCTATTGGGCTAAAATATTCGCTTGCAAAAACCTTTAATGAGTTTAGATTTTGCGTTTTGTCATAGCGCTTTAGTCCAAGTTTTTCATAATATGCTGTGCATGTTTCGCAAATGGTGGTTGTATCCATTTTGCCATCCACAACAAAATGTCTTTTATGATAACTTTCAAGTATGTTTTGTAAATCTTTATTATTTTTTTGCGTACCAAATATTAGTCCTGGATTGATTAACCTATTTGTTTCAAATCCGGTGAATGCATACTCACCCAAAAATTCATCAATAGGTTTTAGTAACTCTACATCCACATCAAGATATACTCCACCAAGGCGATTGAGCACATCTAGGCGCAATACATCAGATGCAAACGCAAATTTGCGTGCATTGTATGCCTCACGCACATATGGGCATAGGTCTATATTAAGATTACTTTCATCCCAGCGCTTTATTTCCCAATCTGGGCAATATTTCTTCCATGAAGCAAGGCACTTGTCAAACACCTTTGGTGTTTCACCTTTGCCCAGCCAAATGTAGTGAATAATCTTTGGTATCATTATCTATTTCACCATCTCTTAAATATTTTTTGAATAATTTAGTTTTTAATTTTTGTGGTACTAACACATGCCCAACAAATCTAATGCAACATGCTTTGAAATACTCAATAAAGTTGGACAATTTATTTTTATGAATAAACTTTAATAATCCTTTGATGCTTCTAAAATATTGCATACCATGGCGTCTACCATATGTATCTTCATTTATTCTAATAAGCATAAGATTTTCTTGAATGTTGTAAAATTTCACACCTTTTAAGCACATGCGTACCCACAAATACCAATCTTCTGCATAATACCAATCTTGGTACCCGCCTGCATCAATTAGTGCTTGTTTTTTCATCATTACTGACATGTGACACATAGGACAACGAGATTTAATTTGTTCTTTTATTTCTTCATCAGTTTGTGGCACTCGTTTTACTGCAGATAAATTATCAAGTGTATTTACAAATTCTACTCCATTTGAACCAACTATACTCAAACTCTCATCTACAATAAAGCATTTAATTTGTTTTTCAAATCTTGTAGGTACACACACATCATCTGCATCCATTCTTGCTATGTAATCATATTTACAAAACTTTGTGCCTTGGGCAAGTGTTTTGCCAAGACCTAAATTTTCATCGCGTTCTATAATTGTAAATAATTTATTTTGTTTGTATTTATCAAGAACTGATTGTAAATCATCACCAACAATTCCATCGCGTACAATCACAATTTGACTTGGTTTGTATGTTTGATTCAATATTGTTTGTATAGCCAATTCCACATTGTCTGCAATATCATTTTTGTACACAGACATTAATACTGATATTTTCATCTTTGTTTTTTGTGTTTTAGTAATATCGACACTGTTGTAATCTATCACTTCTCTTACTTTTTCCACAACTTTGTTCTCCGCAAATGATGCACTAAATGCTAATATGTAAAGGAATACAAACTCTGTACAAAATACATTGATTGAAAAACTAGTCATAATTAAAAGTATTAGTGCGTAAATTATGTTTTTATTTAACTGATGATGTTTGTAATAAGCAAATACATACATAGTTACTAATCCAATAAATATAATGCTTCCAAACACACCAAAATAGAATAATAAATATATAAAATCACTATGTGGTCCTGCCCAATGTGGTTGGACACCAAGTCCACAACCGCACAAAATATATTGCCAACTAGTTACCCAATAACTCATGTACTCTCGCCAAATTGTAAATCTACCTGTCAACATTTTATCTGCAATATCATCACCGCTATAGTCATTAAAGAAACGCTCAAAAGTTGCTATAATTGTTTTATTAAATATGGCAAATAGTACCGCCGCAAGCAAAATAAAAACCACAAATTCTTTTAGTTCTTTTTTCTTAAATTTAATAAACTTGTAGATAAAATAACACACTACAGCAATTGTAAACACTAGCAAAAATGCTTTACCCTTTGTAAGCATGCCATTTAATAGACAAACTGCACCACCAAACAATAACCATGAATAACTTAAGCGATTGTTCATATACAATGTTAAAACAAGAATAAGCCCAAACATACAAATCATTGCTAAATTATTTGGATTTGTAGTTAGTCCCATAAATCTACCATCTGGCTTATACCAAATATCGTATTTGTAATCTGGTATCAATCCCATAAGCAATGCGTACGCAAAACTAATTCCAAGTGCAATTGATAATACTTTGGCAATTCTACTAAAATCTATTTCGTTATGATATTGGTATATCATATACAACAAATCAAGCATTACCAATATGCGTAGCACACGCAAAAATGCTCCATTCTCATAACCGATAAATGCAAACACTATAAATGTCAATGTTAAAGATATTATTACCCAATTGATTTTTTTATTATTTATAATTAAATCGTAAATGTAATGTATACTTTGAATAAATGTACTTAAGGCAATGTACCAAAACAACACATTAAAATTAAAGTTTGCTTTAAACAAAACTGAGACCGAATAAAAAGGAAATAATGCACATATAAAAATTAAACTATGGTTAAAATCTAAAAATAGAATGATTACTGAAAATATTAATACATTTACAAAACGAAATTGTGGCAAAAAATATCCCAACATTGTAAACAGTGTTGCGCACAATAAAACAATATTAAAATATTTTTTTAAAAAATCGTTAAACTTATTGTAAATTGTCATTACTCTCTTTTTTCTCTTTTATAAATATTTTTTTGATGTAATTTATAATTTTATCATCGCTTTTTGCATTTTCATAATTTTCATTATCAAACAAGAACAAAAAGCAAAATACGCTAAGTAGTGAGAATGCACGAATAAACAAATTTTCTGTGCAAGAAATTGCAATAATCGTAATTACGGGCACCAAATTCCAAACGCTGAAATATTTATATTTGTCTTTGCATACCACAAGATATGTAATGCCAAGGCCAAGCGTTAGCACTCCGCCAATAATACCAAGGTTGTATAATACAAATATAAAGTCGTTGTGCGTACCACCATACATAAAATCTGGCGAACTAAATCCTTGACCAAATAGTAGTGCCCATGTATCTTCAGTCCAAGAGCCCAAATATCTGCTCCACAAATCCCACCTATCGGATGTAAGACCATTAATGAATGATGTGGTGTCGTCAAGATATAGGCGCGCAAGCAATGAATCGATAATCACTTTGCCCCAAATAAGATATATCACACCAAACACTATTAGTATTACGCCAAGCTCTATTGCGGCAATTTTTGCGTGGTGAATAAATTCAAAGATTAGATATGTAATAAGTAATAAAACAAATATCACCATAAAGGTTTTTGATTTGGTAATCAAACCAATGCCGGCAAGTGTTAGGCACTTAAAGTACATTTCCACTCTACCCATGCCACCTTTGAAAAATACTACAAGTGTTGCAGCCAAAACTACTGCCGTGCAAAATTGTAGTGTGTTTGGATTGCCCACAATTCCAGCAAATCTGTGTTCTGCACCAAACCAAAAATATTGTTCAAACACAGGAATAAATCCAAGTGCAAATGTTAGAATGGAAGATAGTAACAAAAACCAAAATGCAACACTAGTAATTTTGCATTTGCTAATTTTGTCGTAATACAAAAATGCTAGCAAAAAATAGAATGTGAACATATTAAAGCCAAGCAATTTGTAAAAATGTCCCCATGATATTTGCTCAAAACTATATGCAAATAACACAAGCGTAATTACTAATGGCACAATTTGTTTTGCAGACAAATTGCTTTTGTTTATCACATAATACCTTACAATAAGCACACAAGCAAAAACTAGCATAATCGCAAAGAATATGCTATACAAAAGTGTGTTATTATTCATTATCCAATTTACAAAATTTTCCATAAAGCTTCTATATAATACAATAAATCTGTCTATTGTACAACAATATAACTTCATATTTTATTGGTAAATTATAAATAATATTTCTCATATTATTTATAAAAACAAAAAAACACACCCTAATGGTGTGCTTTTTTACTTACTAAATTAAACATTTAGAAGTCTGCAGATTTGGTGTTGGGTAATCATGAATACTAAATCTAGAACCCAGATTACTGTGAAACCAAAGAACAAACGAATAATACCTGCTACAAGTTTGCCCTCTT
>JAFZND010000049.1 GCA_017553065.1 Clostridia bacterium | reverse complement strand
GCGGGGCTGAATGCCAATGGCGGTGCAGGTAGTTTTATTTTATGATGTAAATTCATGCGTTGAGTTTAAGGTCTTGTGCAATAGCATGCTATGAACCGTGTCAGAGCTTGACCGCAGCAGCACTAAATGGATGTTGTTATGTGCCATAAGGTAGCTTTGAAGGAGCTTGATTTACACCATGGATAACGCTAACCACATCAACATTGGATGTACGGTTTTTTTATATAAAAAAAGTGACTATTCATAGTCACTTTATTTTTTCATACTCATATTAATTTCTGCCAAAATTTTGTCTGGGATTTTGTGAATCAATTGATGACGAAGAGTTTCAATGTTATATGCTTTTTCAAGGCGTACTTCCACAATATTTAATTTAATTGCTTTTAGTACTGCTGACACGTCTCTATCCATCAATTTTGCACTTTCCACACCTGCATTTGTATCAATTAAATCTACAATAAGCACTGGCTCCATTGTTTTGCGATAAAATACTACCACATCCACATATTTACTCATAATTGCATTGTATGCAAGTCTATTTTTACCAGGAATTACTAATTGGTCCACACCTACTTTTGGAAATGCAATAAATTCTTGTGGTAATGCCATATGCAAATAATCCAAAAACTTCATAACGCTTTCGTCTACATACATACCTGCAGGAGATACAGAAATATCTTTTTCATCTACTGCTCTAAAAGTTTTTTCTTTATTATTTTTAAATTTATTTTTGCCAATTACAAAAATAGCAAAAGCGATAGCTCCACCAATAAAAAGTACTAATACTGGTAATATATATTCTGTAAATGTTGATAAAATTAAGTTCATGTTTTCACCTTCTTGCACTGATTATACCATAAATATAGCCGTTAGTAAATACTAAATATTTTCTATTTGCCAATCAATTTCACTTTTTCCATGTTGTGCCAAAAACTTATTTGCTTTGCTAAAATGGCGACAACCAAACCAACCACCTTGATTTGCACTCATTGGGCTTGGATGTGCACTTTTTAGTATGTAGTGTCTACTTGTATCTATTAGTTTTTCAAATGATTTGGCGTTACTTCCCCAAAGCATAAAAATTACAGGGTCATCTCTATCGCTAAGAAGCTTTACAATTTGACTTGTAATTTGTTCCCATCCCTTACCTTTGTGACTATTTGGCATACCTGCACGAACTGTAAGCACAGAGTTAAGCATTAGTACACCTTGATTTGCCCATTTGGTTAAATTTCCATTGTTTGGAATATAACAACCCAAATCATCATGCAACTCTTTGTATATATTTTGCAAACTTGGTGGAATTTTCACATCCTTTTGAACCGAAAAAGATAAACCATGTGCCTGATTTGGTCCATGATATGGATCTTGCCCAATTATCACAACTTTCACATCTTTGTATTTAACTAGATTTAATGCATTAAATACATTTTCTGGTTTTGGGTAAATTGTGTAGTTAGAATACTCTTTGTCTAGCCATTTGCTAAATGATACATATTCATCACTATCAAATTGTGGCTTTAATAATTCGTACCAATTCTTTGTAATAGGAAACATTTTATTATCCTTTGTGAGTTTTTACATATTTTGCTGCAGCAAGGCCTGCAAGCGCACCATCAGCAGTAGCAGTTACTATTTGTCTAAGAGTGGTTACTCTCACATCTCCACATGCATAAATTCCTAATG
>JAFZND010000048.1 GCA_017553065.1 Clostridia bacterium | reverse complement strand
TACAAAGATGCATACGATAAGGCTTTGGAGGAATACAAAGATGCATACGATAAGGCCATGGACGAGTACAAGGATGCTTACGACAAGGCTTTGGAAGAAATGGGCAATGCCTACGGTGCTGGCGTAGATGAAGTTCAGGATGCCATGAGACAAGGTATGCAGGAAGCTCAAGACGCTATGCAGCAAGGTATGGAAGACG
This sequence comes from Clostridia bacterium, assembly GCA_017553065.1. Lineage (GTDB taxonomy): Bacteria > Bacillota > Clostridia > Christensenellales > UBA1242 > UBA11490. Next base: position 2,134 of record JAFZND010000048.1, on the reverse strand, counting down.
CCCAAAAGGCAATGGAGGACGCCATGGGCGACTTTGGCTTCTAATTTTCTTTGAGATCATATTTTTTGAATCTATAGCCGTGTTTCCACTCACTAATGGGAACACGGCTAAACTTAATCTAAAAGACACCGATGCTCGAGATAGCCGCAATACGACAGGATTTCCCCATCTTACAGCGCCAGATATATGGACGTCCGCTTGTCTATTTAGACAATGCAGCAACTACAGTTCTCAGTGGCGAAGTATTAAGTGAAATGCTTCCATATATGTCCACAATTTATGGCAATAGCAATAGCTTGCATAGTTTTGGCAGAGAGGCAGCAAGTGGTGTTGACAAAGCACGCGACATTATTGCAAGTGCAATTGGAGCAAAGTCAAACGAAGTTTTCTTTACATCTGGCGGCACAGAAGCAAATAACTGGGCAATTCGTGGTATTGCATATGCAAATGCAAATCGTGGCAAACATATTATTGTTAGCGCAATAGAACACCATAGTGTTCTAGATGTCTGTAAAGATCTAGAAAAAGAAGGATTTGAAATCACATATTTGCCAGTAGATAGTGAAGGTTTGGTAGACGTTGTAGAATTACTTCATGCAATTAGACCTGACACAATTTTGGTGTCTATTATGGCTGTGAATAATGAAGTAGGTACAATCCAAAATATCAAAGCAATTGGTGAAATTGTAAACGATTACAAGGCATATTTCCACACAGACGCTGTCCAAGCAATTAGTGTATTGCCACTTGATGTTCAATCAATGCACATCGATTTGCTTACTCTTTCTGCACATAAAATCCATGGCCCCAAAGGTGTAGGTGCCCTATATATCCGTACAGGCGTTCCTTGCAAAAAGTTTATGCAAGGTGGCGAGCAAGAAATGGATAGACGCGGTGGAACTGTGAATGTGTCTGGCGTTGTTGGTTTTGCTAAAGCAATGGAATTAACTATTAGAGACATGAAAGTAACAAATAAGAAAATTGCTTCTGTTGCAGATTATTTCATTAAAAAACTAAGTTATGCAATTTCTGATATCAAAGTAAATGGCAAAATGAATCAAAAAGCACCTGGAATTGTTAATGTAAGTTTTGAGCGCGTAGAAGGTGAAAGTATTCTTATGATGCTAGACATGGAGGGTGTTGCAGTATCAACAGGCAGTGCATGTGCTTCTGGCAATGCGCACAAATCCCATGTTTTGGCAGCAATGGGTCTAAAGCCAGAATATGTAAATGGTGCAATAAGATTCTCATTTAGTGCAGATAATACCACAGAAGAAGCTGATTATGTGGTGGAAAAACTTGTTCCAATTGTAAAGAAACTAAGAGCAATGAGTCCACTAAAGAAAAAGGCAAAAGAAGCGCCTGAAGCAAAGAAAGCAAAGAAAGCTCCAAAATCAAAAAAGGAGGCTAAATAATTATGTATAATAGCAAAGTATTAGAAATATTTAGAAATCCTCAAAATTATGGTAGAATTGCAAATGCTGATGCAGTTGGCAAGGCAGGCGAAGTTGAAGACGGAGATATTATTAAATTATTTGTTCGCTTAAAAGGTGAAACAATTGAAGAAGCTGGCTTTGAAACATTTGGCTGTGTTGCAGCAATTGTATCAAGTGCAGTTGTTACTGATTTGCTTAAAGGAAAAACACTTGAACAAGCTCTTAAACTAAAAACAGAAGATATTGTTAAAGTTGTGGATGAATTTCCTCATGGGAAAGAGCATGGTGCAGAACTTGCTGTAAAGGCAGTAGAAGATTTAGTTTTGAATTATCGTAAGCGCCTAGTAAAAGAAGGTAAACTTAGTGAAGAAGAATTTAAAAAGCTAACTTCAAATGAGAAAGTTAAAGTTAAAGCACCAAAAGCTAAAGCATCCAAAAAAGATAAAAAAGTGAAAAAACAACCAAAGAGGGTTGCAAAAGAAGAAAATAAAGTAGAAGAGAAAAAGGAAGAAGCAAAGGTAGAACAACCTAAAAAAGAAATGCACAGTGCAAGCAAGTTAATGCTTCTTACCAAAAAAATTACTACTACAACCAAAACAAAAAATGCTGCAAAATAATGCAGTATTTTTTTGTAATAATTTGTCGTTTTTTACTAATACTAAATGTAGGTAAAAGGGGGAAAAACATGAAAGATTTGG
>JAFZND010000047.1 GCA_017553065.1 Clostridia bacterium | reverse complement strand
TTCTTTTGCAGGTTTTGTGTCTTGAACTTCTTCAATATTTTTTTCTTTCTTTGACATATTTCTAACCCTTAAAAATTATTTTGTTTCTTTGTGAGCTGTTGTTTTTTTACAGAATTTGCAATATTTGTTTAGTTGAATTCTTTCTGGATTGTTCTTCTTATTCTTTTCACTTGTGTAATTCACATTATTGCATTCTGTGCAAGCAAGTTTAATAATTTCTCTCATGATTTTCTCCTTGAATATTTTGGATAAATGCCCAAATTTGCACATAAATACTACCAAAGTAATGTGCAATTGTCAAGACATTTTCCCAAGAAAAAATAGAGCCGAAACTCTATTTATTCTTTATACTGCTATAAGTATAATATAATTTAATCAATATTGCAAGTGATTATTAAAAATTTTTAACATATATCACTATTTTTAAACTTGTAAAAACCAAGTACATTCATTGCAACTGCTGCAGCTGCCCATATTGCTAGTGGTATTCCATATTGTTGCACTCCACCAAAGCCATTTGCAAGTATACCACCGCTAATGACACTAAGTGGTGTAAAGTAACTAAGAACATGCACATTTTGTGAAAACATAGCCATTATATATACAAATACTAATGTGGCAATAACAGACAATGAATTCATCTTTTTGCCCATAAATACACACATTCCAAACACAAAGTAACTAACTACTAATGTGGCAAGCCATGCAAACAATGTGTACACAAAGAAATTACCAAGACTAAATGAGTCACCCCAAATGCGTAAAGACATATATGAGAATGCTGCAACAAATATATTTGCAATGGTTACATTAATTAGCACATATATTGCTTTGCTTCTCAAAATTTCGCCACGACTCACAGGAGAAGTGTACACAACTTCGCACGCACTACCTTTTAGTTCTTTTGTAACCATATTAAAGCTAAGCATAGCACCATAAATGCAGACAAATAATACCCACAACTCGCTTGCCTCTGCTTCAAAATAATTATTGATATTTTCCATACCACTAAAGTATTGTTTTATTTCTTCTGGAAGACCCTTTACCGCTTTTGCAGCAATTGGAAACATACTAATGGTTACCACCATCATTCCAGCAATAAGTAATGACCAAAAAATGCAGGAAAGTAGCGATTTTTTGTGATTATTAAATATTGTTTTGTTTATCAATTTTCCACTCATAAATCACCCCTAATATTACTCATAAAAGTATAAAAACATACTTTCTAAATCTGCATCTGTTACATTGAAATCTACCACATCTATGCTATGCAAATATTTCACTAATTTTTTCAATTCGCCATTGTAATTAAATGTGAGATATTTGCCATCGCGTTTTACATTTGATACACCTGCCAATGTAATTTCTGGCTCGCTATAATCTGTTTCAATTGTAACCTTTTTAAGAAGTTTTTCTTTCAATGCCGCCATCTCTTCTATTGCAATAATTTTGCCCTGCTTCAATATTGCCACCCTATCACAAAGGCGTTGAATATCTTGCAAATTGTGACTTGTAATTATGATAGCTGCACCACGTTTTTGTTCTTTTTCAATTAACTTATAAAAACTTTGTTTTACTAGTGGGTCAAGGCCATTTGTTGGCTCGTCTAGTATGATTAACTTTGGGCTAGAAAGAAGTGCCATAACAATGCCCATTTTTTTAATGTTTCCATACGACAATTGTTTTGCTTTACGCGTAAGATTTAGTTCTAATGCAGTTGTAAGTTCATCCACCCTATCGGTACCTACTCCATGCATTTCGGCAACAAATTTTAAGTTATCTTCTACTGTTTTGTTTGGAAAATAACTAACATCACTACCTAAATATCCTACTTCATTACGCACAATATGCCCTTCAGTAAATGCATTTTTTTGCATTAGCGCCAAACTACCCTTAGTTGGTTTCAATAACCCAACTAATGATTTGATAATAGTTGTTTTGCCAGCACCATTTGGACCAATTATACCAAATACTTCGCCTTCTTTTACTGCAAAACTAACATCATCTACACCAAGAGTGTAACTATTGTATTTTTTATTTAAATTTTCTACTTGTGCTACAATCATTCGTCATTCCCTCTTATCAAATATTATACTATAATCACTGCGCATTGTAAAATAAACGCGTATTTATATATTATTAGTATATATAAACTTATAATTTGGGTATTTACAATTATACTATGCCGTGGTATAATGACTATGTAATTTTAACGAGGTGACAACTATGGGAAAAGGCGTCAAAGATTTAACTATCGATTACAACTTAAGAAATACAAATCCAGCTGTTTTAGAAGCAACTAGAAATGTGATTCAATATTACCAAAGTCAATCTGCCAATTCAATAATGGCAAGATATAAGGCAAAACAAAAAAATGTTTCTTTGGAAAATATTAGGGTAAGTGTTCCAAATCCATTCTTACCTACCACATTTGATCCATATGATAGAAATCATAATATTGCCAGAACAGCATCATTTGATAATAACATGAAAGATTGTTTTATTGAACATGGTAAAGGTTGTCAACCTACAATAGATGATATTGGATTCTCACGCAACAACAATAAATATGTAGAATCATTTTGGTTAGGTTTAGTGCAAAAAGAAGCAGATGACTTCACTTCACTTCACAATAGCGTTGTTGACCAGCAAAATATATTCAATGATATCAAAAAGGTTGCAAATGATACAAATAAAAAGAAACCAACACAAAATGGTTTAATTCTTTGCAATAAATTAGATTATTTGCTTGGCGAAGAGTCATGGGTAAGAACAACAGCAGTTCATAATAAAGTTTATGATACATCTAGGTGGACAATTTCTATGCG
>JAFZND010000046.1 GCA_017553065.1 Clostridia bacterium | reverse complement strand
TCAAAATGATGATGAAGTGGCGCCATTTTAAATATTCTTTTGTGTGTTAGTTTATAATACCCCACTTGCATGATTACAGAAATGGCAGAAAGTACAAACATTAGCCCAATAAGTGGCATATATAGATACAATTTTGTGATTACCATACTGCAAGCAATAAATCCACCAATTGCAAGTGACCCTGTGTCCCCCATAAATATTTTGGCAGGATAACTATTAAAACAAATGTAGCCAAGTAGTGCACCTGTAAAAGCAAATATAAGATATGACACTTGCAACAATTCTTGCGTTATTTCACCACCTACGCCATCACCACTCAATTTGCCAATGTATATAAATAAAATTATTCCAAATGATGCAAGATATGTGGCGCTAACACTGCCTGCAAGCCCATCTAGTCCATCTGTGAGATTTACAGCATTAGTAACGGACAAAAACACAAAGCAAGAAAATACAATAATCCAAAAACCCACATTAAATTCATTAAAACTAAATGGGATAACTATACCACCACCTATTAGTGGAGATTTATACATAAATATTGCCAAAATTATTGCAATACCAAATTGGCCTAATGCTTTTTGATATGCTTTTAATCCTTCATTTTGTTTATGGCGAATTTTTAAATAATCGTCCAAAAATCCAAGCAATGCATAGGCGCAAGTTGTCACAACCAAAACACTTGGCAAAACATATTTAATACCACCTAACACAAAATACAAAATTATTAGTGTTAGCACAAACATTATGCCACCCATAGTTGGAGTACCCTGTTTTGCAGAATGTTTGTCCACATACGAAAGTATATTTTGACCAAACTTCAATTTACGAGTTAAATTTATACAAAATGGAGCAATAATTACACAAATTAAAAACGCTATAACAAGACTGATTAATGCAATTTTCATTTGTTGTAACCTCGCAAACATTCTTTTATAACATTCAATTCGTCATAGGGGATATTTATACCATTTATTCTTTGCTTTGTTTCCCCACTTTTGCCAAGGGCAACAAGTGTATCACCTGACTTTAAAATACTAATTCCATATTCCAAAGCTTGTTTTCTATCTTGAATGCGCATTACATCATTACCACCAATACCTATATCATCACAAATGGAATCAAAACTAATGTTGTCTGGGTTATCAGAAGTCAAAATAACCATATCACTATAATATTTGGCAATTCTTCCCATCTCCATTCTCTTTGATTTATCTGCATAACTCACACAGCCAAACATGGTGATTATTCTTCCACCTTTGCGATATTTTGCAATATGAGATAATACCTTTTCAAATCCGTCTGAGGTATGTGCAAAATCCGCAATTACTTTTTTGTCGCTACCAAAATCAAATATATCCATGCGACCACTAACATTTGGCATTTTTGCAAATGCTAAAACAATGCTATTTATATTAATCCCAAGATTTACAGCACAAGTAATGGTAGCAAGAGAATTATACACATTGTATTCTCCGACAAAATGAGAACTTATTTTTACCACCTCATCAAATGCATTAACCACATACTCACAAGTATATAAATTTTGTTTTATATTTATTGCAAATGTATCTGCAGGATTATATAAACCATAAGTAAAACACTTTAATTCATTATCAATCAAAATTTCTTTGCCGTACTTATCGTCTACATTGACAACCGCAAAATCCATGTTGTCTTTACTAAAATAATCAATTTTAGTGCGAGCATATTTTTTCATTGTTTGAAAAAAATCAAGATGCTCATTAGAAATGTTTGTAAAAATACCACAAAAAAGTTTTAGTCCACAAACTTTTTTTAAAGCTATTGCATGTGCACTTATCTCCATTATGCAATACTCACAACCAAAATTAACCATTTGATTTAATGCATAAAACAGTTCAATTGGGTCAGGCGTAGTAAGACAGCTTGACAATGATATATCATTTATTTTTATTCCTAATGTGCCAATAAGTCCCACTTTTTTACCACAAAACCTAAGAATGTTGTATAACATGTGTGAAACTGTGGTTTTGCCATTACTTCCAACTACGCCAATTATTTTTAGTTTTTTATCCGGGCACATGTAAAATGATTTGCTAATTATGCATAACGCTTCGCGCACATTATCAACAACTATTTGCGTAATGTAACACTCACTAATATATTTGTTTGTTACCACACACACAGCACCATGACTAATGGCACTTGTAATAAATTTTGCACCATCTACCTTTGTGCCCGGTATGGCAAAATACATACTGCCTTTTTCACAACTTGTATCCATAATAGATAAACTTTTTATGTCGACATTTTTGTAGTTATACACACTAGCGTCAAGGTCTTTAATTAGTTTTCCAATTCTCATACAGCACCCACCTTATAGTTATATAATAATTCATAACTATAAGATAGGTATTCATTGTGCCAAAATACGACATAAGTTATCGACAAAATATTTAAATACATTTAAGTAACACAACTGCTTTATGACTAAGTTGTGTGCCTGGTGCTGGAAATTGTTCAGTAACTACTTCTCCATCACCTTCTATCTCACATTGCAAATCCAAATCTTCTAGCATATGTGCAGCAGAATGTATGTCAAGTCCAACAAGATTTGGCATACTTACATTTTTTTCTACCTTTTTCAAATCTTCTTGCAAATTGTTAGATTGATAGTGCTTGTAACTAATAATATCCTCAATCACAAGTTTTGCATAAGGTGTTGCCACAATGCTACCATAATAACTATTTCCACCTGGTTCATCAGCAATAATTAGTACCACATAATCTGGCTTATCTGCAGGGAAAGTACCTATAAATGATGCTATGTAACTATCACCTATTTTGCCATTGATATATTTTTGTGTAGTGCCTGTTTTACCACCCACTCTATAACCTGGAATAAATGCATTAAATCCACTATATTGTTTTACAACCTCTTCCACCATCATACGCATAGTTTGGCTAACTTTTTCGCTTACTGTACGCCTAATTATAGTAGGTGATTTTTCATACACAATTTTACCATTACTACTAATATTTTTTACAAAATATGGTTGCATTAGATTTCCACCGTTTATTACACTACTAAATGCAGTAATCAATTGAATTGGTGATACGGCCACTGCCTGACCAAATCCCATGCGCGCCACATCTACATTTTTGGCACTATCTTTATCCATTAGTATTCCACTTGCCTCGCCAATAAAATCGATACCTAATTGTGTGCCAAGTCCATAATTTGCAAACGATTGATACAATCTATCTTTGCCCAAACGAAGCGCCAAATCTACAAACACAGCATTACAACTATTGTTTAATCCTTGTATAAGGTTTTGTGAACCGTGGCCAATTGATTTCCAACATTTAATTTTTTGTCCATCCACAATTCTATAACCCGGATCATAAAATCTATCATTAATTGTAGCCACTCCATATTCAAGCGATGTGGCAGTCGTAAGCACCTTAAATGTACTTCCCGGCTCATAAACATCCACCACACTAATATTGCGTGCTTGTTTTAGCAATGTTTCCACATCATTTCTTGGTAAATTATTTAAATCATAGCTTGGTTTGGTACTCATTGCTATTATCTCACCGGTATTTGGATTCATCACAATTCCCGTAGCACTTGCCGGATTTTGCTCAATCATTAGTAAATTTAGTGCAGATTCAAGCGATAATTGAATATTTGCATCAATAGTTAGCTCCAAATCCATGCCAGATATAGATGGAATATAGCGCGACAATGTATTATCAATTTTTACACCATTTACATCGCTTTCTTCTAGCGCATATCCATTAATGCCTTTTAAATATTTTTCATAAGTTGCTTCTAGTCCACTTTGTCCAATATTATCAATAGTTGTAAATCCAAGCACTTGTGTTAGCATATTGCCATACGGATAAAATCGTTTTGAGTTTTCACTAAGTACTACACCCTCTAAATTTGCGTCAATAATTTTTTTGGATGTTATATTATCCACTTGTGCCTTAATCAAACTTTCACTCACAAGTGTATTTGATACTTTTGTTAGCACATTTTCATATGATAAACCTAGAGTGTTACTCAAAAAATAGGCAACTTCTTCTTTTTTATTTACTCTATTTGGTTTTACATACACATCGTATGTGCTGTAACTTTTGGCAAGCACCAAGCCATTTGTGTCCACAATATTCCCGCGTTTTGCTTGCAATGGCAAATCTCTATACCATTGCTCTGCTGCCTTTGAAGTGAGCCATTGTGATTTGGCTACTTGCAAACTAAATAATCTAAATACTATTACAACAAAAATAAAGGTTACAAGCGTCAATGTCGCTAGCAACCTCTTTTGTATAAGTTTTATTGAATTCATAACTTGATAATAGTTTTATCTCCCAAACATATTAGCGATAAAATTACAGAAATTATCCCACCAATTTGTAGAACTATCATACTCTTGCACTTTGTGTGTTTTTGGCATGCTTACTTTTACTTTAGTAACTCCTGACACATCGTCATAACCTTCACTTATGAGTTCTACTTCAATATTTTCGGTATCTGTAAGCTCATTATATCTTGCAACTGCTTCATTTAGTTGCGTTTCTTGAGTTGCAATATCGCTGTTAATTATGTTTATGCTTTGTTTGTAATTACTTATTACAAAAATATTATATATAGCAAGGAATACAAGTAATGCAGCAATCAATACGCCTGCACAAACACGAACTACCACTTGTGGAGACACATGTGATTTTGCTTTTACTTCACTTAGTGTACCTTCAGACAAATCAGTTTCGTCTAGTGTGATTGAATCAAATTCCTTATATAAGTCATTTAATTTTTTGTCTGTGTAATCAGTATCAAAACTATTTGTTTGTTTTTCTACCACACTTGGCTCATCTTCTGCCACTTCACTTTCTGTTAGCATAACCTTTTTAAATGCTGCCATAATTTGTACCCTCCTTACAATTTTTCAATTATTCTAAGTTTTGCACTTGCACTTCGAGAATTTTTTTCCAATTCTTCTTTGGATGCAGTGATCGGTTTGTGTGTTATTTGAATTACTTCTTTTTTATGTCCACACACACAATATGGAATAGATTTATCACAAATGCAATCGCTAGATAGTAACTTAAATGCATTTTTCACAATTCTATCTTCTAGACTGTGAAATGTAATTACTGCCATTCGACCGCCTTTGTTTAGCTTTCTTGCCATACCAAGTATGCATTCATACAATCCTTTTAATTCACCATTCACTTCTATGCGAATTGCTTGGAATGTTTGCTTGCTTGGGCTACCTTTACCCCAAAACTTCCTTGGAATGCTATTCTCAATAACTTTATTCAATTCTCCAGTAGTTGCAATTGGTTTTATTTTTCTAGTTGCAATAATATTGCGAACAATATTTTTTGCAAAGCGTTCTTCACCATATTCATACAATACGCGTAATAATTCTTTTTCGCTGTATTCATTCACCACATCTAATGCTGTAAACGCTTGCGTTTTATCCATACGCATATCAAGTGGTGCATCAAAGCGATATGAGAATCCACGCTCAGCAGTATCTAATTGATAACTGCTAACTCCAAGGTCAAGTAACACGCCGTCTAAATGTTTCACATTTAGTTCACTCAAAACTTTTTCATAATCTTTGAAATCGCTTTTGTGTAAACTATGATTGCATAACCCATTTAGTTTGAATTCCGATACACTCAATGCCACATCATCTTTATCAATGCCAATAAGCATGCCATCTTTTAATCGTTTTGCAATTTCTGTAGAGTGTCCTGCTCCACCAAGTGTACCATCTAAATATATGCCATTTGATTTTATATTTAATCCTTCAATACACTCATGTAGCATAACTGGTGTGTGATTAAAATTTACATTTTCCATTTTCAAAGGGAGTAATTTTTTAAACTAGCACTAAGTTCATCAAAGTTGGAACTTGCACTATATTTATCCCATTTTTCTTTTGCCCAAATCTCTACTCTATTGCCCACACCAAGTAAAACAATGTCTTTGGAAATTTGTGCATATTCTTTTAAACTTGCAGGTAGCAACAATCTACCTTGATTATCTTCACTTACTTCATGGCAACTAGACAAAAATAACCTTAGTACCTTTTGTGCTTCTACATCAAAGGTAGGAATACTCTCTAAACCTTTGGCAAATGTTGTATTGAAATATGCTTTTTCAAACACAAACAAACAACCTTCATTACCTTTGGTAATGACAAACTCAGTACTGTTTTTAAGTTGTTTTGGTAGTCTAAAACGATTCTTACCGTCTAGACTATGACTATATTCGCCATAAAACATAAGTGGTTACCTACGATTTTATTATACAATATTGAAAATTTATTTTCAACCACTTTTGACCACTTTTATATATTTTTTATATAAATATAAAATAAAATGGAGCATCAGATGCCCCATTTTAATTATTTATCTAACAATTTCACTCTTTATCACAAAGTCATTACCGCGTTTTAAATACACATGGTCAATGTTTCCATTGCTTGATTTATAAACGTCCAATTTTTCACCCTCAAAAGATTGATTTGCGTACACCATTTCCATTTCTTTTATATTATGTAGTGATTTTTCCATGTACACATTTAGGATAAAACGCAAATATTCAATGTTGTTGCAATGATGCAAATAATCAATATTTGTACTGCGCACTTCACAAGTTTCCAATTTATTACTTAAAGTATTATCAAAATGACCAAATTGAATGTTTTCAGCTGAATCATGCTTTTCAATATTTTCACCCACACCAACTTGTGCAATTTTCTTTATTTTACCAGTAGCAATATCTAGTGCACAAAGTTCTGTGCGAGCACACAAACATTCTTCTCCATTTTCATCTCTAACTATTGTGTCAATAGTTAGTTTTGCAAGAGACTTATTAGAAATAAAGCTTTCCACTGCAACATCGTCATTCCAAAATGGCATTTTTTTAAAGTGTACCCTATTTTTAGATATCACCCACATTGCATTATAATTTTTCTTTGTGGACAACCCATCTATTTTTAATTCACCCATGAGGTCTGTTACATTATCTTGAACTAATTGAAATGCTCCAATTATAGATAGTTCAGACTTACTATTAAGCAAACTTGCACTCATAGTTTTACCATTTGTGTAAATCATATTTCATCTCCTAAATTGCAATGTATTATATCACATTTATTTAAAATTGTTATAATGATTTTAAATAAAAAGCACTTGGAACACACCAAGCGTTTTTTTGGAGCTAGTGGGCGGGATCGAACCGCCGACCTGCTGATTACGAATCAGCTGCTCTACCGACTGAGCCACACTAGCAAAATATAATAGCAATGTGCGCAAAGTGTCGCAATGCTAATTTGCTCCCCTGCTTATCATTCACATGCCTTCTCTATCTATTTTAATAGTCCCATGGACTATTAACTTAACGCGTCGCGACTTAAAACCACACTAGCACATATATGTGGCTATTCTAACCACATATATATACTATCTTATTTTTTACCAAATCGCAAGATGTTAGATAATATTTAATACCATTCATCTCATGCGTTAATTTTTGTGCTTTATTATAACTATGAATATGCCCAAACACACACTCTTGCACACCATATTCTTCTAAAAGTTTGGTAAATTCACTTTCTTCATACTTACTCTTGTATGGTGGATAGTGCATCATGCACACAAGGTGGTCACCTGGTTGCATTTTGCGTTTTGCATCTTCCAAGGATAATTTTAATCTAATTACTTCTCTATCAAATATTTTTTTATCTTGCTCTGTTTTATGTTCTTTTTCTGTCACAGTCCAACCACGCGTACCACAAATAACAACACCATCAAATCTTATGGCATCATTTTGTACAGCATACATATCATTAGGCAAGTGTTCTCTTAGTAGTGATATACTCTTCCACCAATAATCATGGTTACCCCTAAGCAATATCTTTTTACCACTAAATGTACTAATGTAATCAAGGTCTGGCAAGGCATCTTCAAATTTCATTGCCCATGATATATC
>JAFZND010000045.1 GCA_017553065.1 Clostridia bacterium | reverse complement strand
GGGCGGTGGAGGTGGTATGTTTTGTGTGCCAACACTTAGTAATATTGTGGGTTTGCCAGAGAAAAAAGCACACGCCACAGCAATACTTATAATGCTACCACTTAGTATTGTAAGTTTTGTTATTTACATTATCATGGGCGCCTTTGATGGTATGACCACATTAAAAGTAACCATTGGGTTTGTTATAGGTAGTGCGGTTGGGGCATTGATATTGAAAAATATTAAAAATATTGTGCTTAACATAATTTTTGCAGTTGTTATTATTGCAAGTGGAATTAAATTGCTCATATAAAAGGAGATATATGGATTGGCTTTGGTTTATTATTGCTGGTCTTACTAGTGGTGTAATAGCAGGCATGGGTATGGGTGGCGGAACATTGCTTATACCCATACTTACAATATTTTTGGCAGTAGAACAGCGAATTGCTCAAGGTATAAATTTGCTTGCATTTATCCCTGCCGCAATTGTTGCAATTATTATTCATGCCAAAAATAAATTAATTTCTTTTAAGGTGGGCATACCATTTATTGTTGGTGGTGTTATACTTGCCATAGTTGGGGCAATAATAGCACTACGCTTGCCAAATGACATATTAAAACGCATATTTGGTGTATTTTTGCTAATTGTTGGTGTTTGGCAAATTGTATTTACAATTTGTAATTCCAAAGACAAAAGAAAAGTTGTTTTTTCAAAAATAAGTTTAAATAAATACAACTAAGTAATTGCATACATCTTGCACATTTGCTATAATGCTTGTATAAACTTTTTAGAGGTGGAAGTTAATGGTAGATAAAAGTAAATGTATTTCATGTGGCACATGTGTAAATATTTGTCCAGTTGGCGCAATATCTTTTGTGGAAGGTAAGGCATTTATTGACAAAGAGTTGTGCATTAAATGTCATAGTTGTGAAAATGCTTGCCCTATGGGTGCAATAAAGATTAATGACTAATTAAATGAGTGCTTTTTAAAGCACTTTTTATTTTTTTATTGTAAATATTTGGTAAGTGGTATTTTATAAAAAACTACTAATATAGTGTGTACAATTTGAAATTTATATGCTATAATTTGTGTAGCGTAAGAAGTGTGCGATTTTTTAGCACAAAGGAGATTTTACTATATTGGAAAAAATTGCATTAGTCAAATTATCTGGTAGTGATTTATCAGTAAAATTTGTTGAAATGACCAAAAATAAATCTTTTGTGGTGTACAATGAAATTTGTATGCCTGTTGATCTTGCAAAAGATTTTTATGATGACTATTTTATAAAACCAGCTGTTGTAAAAGAAGTTGTATCTATTCTTCAAGTTTACAAACAACTCATAGACAGAGAAGAAGTTGTGGATACAATTTGCTACACAACAAGTTTACTTAATGAGGCAAAAAACAATAATGGCTTTTTAAATGAAATTGCAGGTATTACTGGCTTAAAATTTAGAGTGCTTAGTCCAGAAGAAGAATTAAATTATGTGTACACAGCAATTATTAATACATTCAATAAACCAAAGGCACTTATTGTTCATTTGTCTGCATTCGAAACTTCATTTATGCTATACAATCGTAGAAATGTATTAAATACAAAAGTTGTAAATTATGGATACATTAACGCATATAATGATGCTCAAGAGCATGACGAAAAATATGCAATAGAGAAAGTAAAATCAACTATTGCAAGTGCACTTAAAGAAAATGAGTGGATTACAAATTTACAAGAAGAATTTGAAGTTGTATGCACTGGTGAAATGTTTGAGGGTTTCGGCGAAATTTCAAGAAAAGCATCAAAATATCCAGTAGATATGGCACACAACTACGAGTTTAATAAAGAAAATTTTGGCAAAGTATATTCTGCTATTATGGCACAAGATTTAACCAAAACAACAAAAGTAAAAGGTGTTCCACTAGAATTGTGCAAATATTTACCTTATGCATTTGAAGCAATGAACACAATTGTTCCTGCTATCAATAAGGATGTGTTTGCTGTAAGTAAAACAAATGAAGCAGATGGCTTATTATTTAACTATGTATTGCCACTTACAATTGAAAAACCAATTAGTGATACGCTTGGTTATTCATTGCAAGTAATCAATGAATATTATGACCGCAAGCCAAACAATGCTTTGCATGTGTATGAACTTAGCATGATATTATTTAAGCAATTAAAAGTATTACACAAACTTGGCAGAAGTTATATTAAGGTGTTGCGCATTGCATCATACCTATATGCAAGTGGGCTCAGAGTAAATTATTCACAAAGAGAAAAGGCAGCATTTGATATAATTTTGAATAGTGAAATATATGGCGCTAGTCATAAAGAAATTGTTCTTGCTGCATTTGTAGTGCTTATTCGTGATGCGGACAACTTTAGCTTGTCTGATTGGGTAAAATACAGAGATTTAGTAACAGAAGAAGATTTGGCAGCCGTAAAGAAATTAGCTGTGATATTAAAAGTCGCAGAATCATTAGATGTAACCGCATTTGGTAATGTTGTTGATATTAATTGCGACATCTTGGGTGATAGCGTAATTATGAAAACAATTGTAAATGCTGATAGTAGTCTAGAAATTAAAAATGCAATGCTAAATGCAAATGAATTTAGAAAAGCATTTAAGAAAAATCTTGAAATTTTATAATGAGGTATTGTCATGACTGATTACAACTATGTTGTAAAATTGGGAAATACAAATACTATTATCGTCAAATCTGGCGATGGAGTAATACTTGTTGAGCCTAGTGTTGTTGCTGTGGATACAAAAAGCAATAATCAAGTTGTTGCTGTTGGTTCAAAAGCAATTGCTTGTGCAAAAAAATCAAACAATATTGAATTGTTGTATCCAATAGCAGATGGTGTTATTAAAAATAAGCAATATGCAACTACCATGCTAAGAATGTTTTTAAAACAAGTTGAATTTAAAACATTGTTTACAAAAAATAATGTAGTTGTTTTAATTCCCACATCAATTAGTGCACAAGAGAAAAATGATTATGTGAATGTTGCATATTCTTGCATGTTTACTCAAGTTACACTACTTCCAACTGTATATGCTGGTATGGTAAATATGGAAATAGAAGAATATGATGCTCGTCATCATTTACTATGCAAATTGGGTGGCGGTGTAACTGATGTTGCACTAATAAGCGCTGGCAGTATTGTGAATGCATGCACTATTGATTTGGGTGGAAATACCCTAAATAATGCCATAAAACAATACATTTATGATAGTTATCATTTAGAAGTGCCAAATGACATGGTTGAGGAAATAAAGATAGAACTTGCAACACTATTGCCAAATGATAATAGAAGTTATAGTATATATGGCCAAAACAATTTGGATGGAAACTATGGTAATGTAGTAGTTACAAGTTTAGAATTGCGTCCAATATTTATTGATTATTTTACTCGTGTAGCTGGAATAATTAGCGGATTGCTTAGTAGTTGTGATACAGCTGTAATTTCTGACATTAATAAACGCGGAGTGTATTTGTTTGGAGCTTTGAGTTCTATTACTGGTCTTGATAGATTTTTATCATCAAAATTAAATGTACCAGCATACATAGATGTGGAGCCAGAAAATACAGTAATTAATGGTGCTACAGCACTATTAAACAATCCAAATTTATTACAATCTGTAATTGAAAAATACAATAACTAATTTGTAGTATATTGTAGAATTATATAATTTAATAAAGTAAAGCAAAGTATATGGTAATATCGTGCTTTACTTTTTTTTAATGTACACTTACACTTTTTGTATAATAATGTGCATGGGGGTTGTTATGGCAAGAAGAATACTAATCACAAGTGGTAAAGGTGGTGTTGGCAAAACGACTATTTGTGTAAATCTTGGTAAATCACTAGCAAAACTAAATAAAAAAGTTTTACTTATTGATTTGGATTTTGGCCTAAATAATTTAGATGTTGTGATGAGTGTAGAGAATAAAATTGTGTATGATATTTTTGATGTTGTGGAAGGTAAATGCAGGATAGAACAAGCTATCATTGAGGATTTTGATAATGAGAACTTGTTTATTTTGCCTACAAATCGCACTTATTGCCCTACAACAAACTCCAAAGACATTTGTGAAATAGTAAATGCAGTAGATAATAAATATGACTATATTTTAATTGATTGTCCGGCAGGAATGGATGAGGGGTTTGTAAGAGGTGTAAATATATGTAATGAGGCCATTGTAGTGGTTACTCCACATATTTCTAGTGTTCGAGATGCTGATAAAATAATTGTGAAATTAGAAGAATTTGGAGTAAATTTAGCAGGATTAATAATAAATCGGGCAAGGGGAGATTTAATCTTGCAAGGCGATATGCTAGGAATAAATACAATAGTAGATTATCTTGCATTGCCACTATATGGAATTTTACCAGAAGATGATGAGGTTGGTGTTCAAGTATTAGTTGGTGGCAATTTAAATAAATCAAGCCAGTCATTTACCGCATATAAAATGTTAGCAAGACGAATTGCATTTGGAGAAAGTGGAATATTTGATTGCACAGCAAGATACAAAGGTTTTATTGGCGGTATTAGACAAAAACTAAGAAAACATGTTTAATGGAGCATTATTTATGAAAAATGAATTACAAATTATTGGTGAAAAACGATTGAAAAATGTACTTACAATAGATAAAAGTAACAATCCAGATAAAATAAAGGGAGTAATTTTGAGTGAAATAATTAATGTGCTTAATAATTACATGAATGTTACAAAAAATGATATAGATTTTGATGTGGCAATAAACGATAAGGGCGGCTATACACTTAAATTATTTGTTGATGTAAAACATTTAAAACTTGCAAATCATATTTTATAAAAAATACTCATAGTATTTACTATGAGCAATTTAAATCGCAATGCATATTCGCACAACGTAATAAATGTAAATATACAAAAAATCAATGTTTTAAAATTAAAAATATCAATTTTAATATTTTTAATAATTGTTTTGTCGTGTGCTTATCTAAAAACTTATCATTTACAATTTTATAACTGCGCCATTAAAGTTATGACGCCCACACAAGAATTATATAGCGAGAGTGGCAATGCCATTTTTGCATCATTGAATAAAGAATTGAAAATTGTACTGCCAATCAAATGCGAAAGTTATGAAGTGATTGATAATTCTATAGTAATGAATAGTGTAGATAATGTAATGGTGCTAAGCCCAGAAACGGGTGTGGTATCGCAAGTGGGAAAGCTTAACCATGGTGGCAAATATATAAAGATTGATTTTATAAATGGCATATCGTGCACTATTGAAAATTTAGTTGTTGTTGGTGTAAAAAATGGAGATATTGTCAAAAAAGGTATAGAAATTGCCACAATCGACCCAAATAGTAAAGTAATTATGAAAATTTTTAGTAGTGGTGGTAATGTAAATAATTTGCAGGTAATTAAAAATATTGTACAATGGACAGATTAGAAATTAAGCTTCATCCACTATTTTTAGTATTTGGTTTTTTGCTTATTTATTTTGGTAATGCACTAATATTTTTTAATTATTTTGTAGCACTTATTATTCATGAGTATAGCCACTATTTTGTTGCCACAAAACTTGGATACTCATATAGTCACATTGTGTTTATGCCGTATGGATTGATGCTAGATGGGAAGCATCAGGTATTAAGCCCTAGTGACGAATTAAAAGTTGCACTTGCAGGCCCTATATGTAATTTAATTATAATGGTGCTATTATTAGCATTATGGTGGTGCTATCCTGTAACTTATAATTACACTTTTGTATTTGCTATGTGTAATTTGACTATTGCACTTACAAATCTTATTCCATTATTTCCGCTAGATGGTGGTAGAGCATTAGTTGCACTTATGGGTAAAAAAATTAGCAAGTACAAAATTATTAAATATATGAAAATATTTTCTTTGGTTGTGTGTGGCATATTTATCGTTTTATTTGTTAAATCATTATTAATAAAAATAAACTTTACATATTTTACTATTGCCATGTTTTTGTTGTCTGGTGCAATTTCTAATAGTAGCGAAGTGTACCTGGACAAAGTGAGTTTTAAAAAAACAAATAAGGTTGTGCCCATTAAGTCGTATGTGGTTTCTTATGATACAAACATATATCAACTTGTAAAATACATAAGTGTAAATTCCTACTGCGTTTTTTATTTTACCAATGGCAATAAAATTGTTAGCAAGCTAAGTGAAAGTCAATTACTAGATATGATAAATAGAACAACTAGGTAGTTGTTCTACTTTTTTGTTTGATATTATTATTTACTATGTTACAATGAAAGTATGAATAACAAAAGAATAGTAAATGTGAGAATACTTTTTGTAGCGCTAATTGGAATTATTAGCGGTATTTTATGTGGTTATCTTACAATTAAGTGCATTAACTTAAATTATTTCAGTTTGTATCTTATTCCAATAATTGTGTTACTAGCATTTTCACTTTGTTGTTTATTTTTAAAAATCTTTAAATCGAATAATAAATATATCAATGTCATAAATAGGCATTTTGTTGCAACAATTGCATTTGTGTTACTATTTGTGATTGGCTTTGGATTTACTACTATCAAATTAGTAAATTATACAAAACTAAATGATTTTGATGGTACTTACAACATTACTCTTACAGCGCAAAAGGTACGAGCATATGATAATTATGCTACAATCAATGCGTCCAAATTTTATATTGATAGTAGAATAGTGAATGAAAGTATTAGCGTTAGAGTGTACTTTAATGACAATAGCACTTTTGATATAAAAGATGGTGATGTGCTATCATTTGATGGTAGTGTAAAATTGCAACCATTGTTTGATGACACATCTAATTTGGTAGATTATTTGTATGGTAAAATATATTCCACACAAATAAACTTATCAAATATTACTAAGATTGACTCTAAAACATACATTGATGATGCTGTAAGGAATAGAGTTTACAGTGTATTGCAAGACAACATGAGTGAAGATAATGCTGGTATTGCTTATGCAATGCTTTTTGGAGATAAAGAACATTTGGATTCTCAAAATATGCAAATGTTTAGTTATGCTGGCGTTGCTCACATATTGGCTGTTTCTGGCCTTCATGTAACAATGCTTGCAGGTATTATTGCATGGATATTAAAAAGAATTAAGGTAAAGAGAGTTGTAAACTTAGTAGTTGTTAGTGTATTTTTACTAATTTACTGCTATTTATGTGGTTTTGCACCAAGTGTAGTAAGGGCAAGTATTATGTCAGTAATTATGCTAATTGCATATGTTACAGGTAAAGAATATGATGTACTTAGTTCATTATCTTTGGCAGCAATACTAACACTGCTTGTCAATCCACTAAATTTGTTTGCAACTGGTTTTCAGCTATACTATTTATGCTTATTGAGTATAATTACTTTATCAAATAGTATTTCAAGAATACTTGCCAAATTAAAACTTCCTAAAATTGTTTGCAGTACTATTGCAATTAGCACATGTATCAATTTGGTAATATTGGCCATAAGTGCAAATACATTTGGCAAAGTGTCACTAATAGGAATGCTTACTAATGTATTTGTTTTGCCACTATTTAGTGTGGCGTTCCCATTGCTATTTGGGTGTGTATTTATTGTAAGTATATTTAGGTTTATGGGATTTATGCTGTTTATTCCAAATGTGATGCTACACTTAATTAAATTAATTGCAAATTTCTTTGCTAATTTGAATGTACTAAACTTTAATTTTTATCACATAAGTTATGTAGTTTTGATTCTAATAATTTTAATTCTTTTAATCATTAAATATTTAATGATTAAACAACTATATAAAAGTATTATTTGCAGTGCACTTGCAGTATTGATGGTTGTAAGTTTTAGTGTAAGTATGATATCTAATAGTTACAATGATGTTTTTGCGTTATCCTATCAATACAAATCGAATAGCGCCGTAATTACAATTGAAGGTAAAAATTGTTTGATTGGTACACAAGATAAATATATCTCAACCATGCTAAAAGAGTTGAAAATAAGAAAGATTGACTATATAATAGGTTATGATGTTACATCTAATAACTTAGATGTAATAGATTCAATGTGCAAAGATTACAAAGTGAATAAAGTATTTGTACCAAGCACATATTCATCATTAAAACCAGATTATGTCGCATTAGATACATTTGATTTGGGTAATTGTCATTTTGAATATCAATATAATTCGTATGATAAATGTGTTGGGCTAAAAATTGAACACAATGATAAAATCATTGTGTTTGTTAGCTCAAATAATACCACACAAGATAATGTGGTTTTGATTAATAACTTAATGCACATCGATTATCTTGTGGCAAATAGATTATCAGTAAATACTAGTTTGCTTAATGATGTGGAAAATATTATTTTGTATAATGGCAGTAGTGAGTATAATTATTTGGATTTATATAATGTTCAAAAATATGAATTAAGGGTGTAAAATGAACTTCACTGATTTAAAGAAAAATTTAAAAACAGAAGTAAAGAATAATTATCTTCTTATTGGTGAAGATTTATTTTTGCTATCTCGTGCATACAACTTAATTTTGGATAGCGCAAATCTTGCTATGCCAGATTTCAATTTGCAAGTTTTTGCCGGAGACGATATAGATATTTCTATATGTGTGCAAGCATGCGATATGTTGCCAATGATGGATGAAAAGCGAGTAGTGTATGTAAATGCAAGCATCAAGTGCAATATCACTAATGCAAATGCGCTAAAAGAATATTTACAAAACCCAAATCCAACAACCATACTTATTGTGAATGCAGGCGAAAACACAAAAGAATTTGAGCCATACAAATCACAATTTGAAATCATTGACTGCAACAAAATTACCGAGAGTGTGGTAAATACTTTTGTTGTGAGTGAATTAAATAAATACAATAAAACAATTTCTACTAATGCACTAAAACTATTGTTTAGCTATACTAATGGCGATATGTCACGTATTGACAATGAAATTGTAAAGCTTGTGAGCTATGTTGGTGATAAATCAAATATAACAGAGAATGATGTAAAAGAAATTGTAACAAAAAGTGTTGATTTCCAAATATTTGAACTTACAGAAGCTTTGGCAAAGAAAAACGGCGTAAAGGTATATGAAATCTTAGATATTTTAAGGGCAAAAAAGGATAGTTATCGCACTTTAATATCGCTAATTTACAATCATTTTAGGCGCCTATTCCATGTGTCTATTAGCAAAGCTAATAGAGCAGAGTTATCTTCACTACTAGGGGTTAAAGAATTTGCCGTATCCAAATTAAGTGAACAAGCAAAATTATTTGGTGCAAAAAAGTTAAAAGAAATAAATGACATTTGCATGCAATTAGATTATGAAGTAAAGCAGAGCGCTACCAATGTAGACACTGCAATTGAATTTTTGGTACTTACAATTTTAAATAAATAAAAAAAGACCTGATTTTCATGTCTTTTTTGTTATTCATTTTTAAGCATTTTTTCAAAGTCGTTAATAAAGTTTACAAAGTGTGTAACATCAGTAAACTTTCTATACACAGATGCAAAGCGGATGTATGATATTTCATCAATAGCTTTTAGTTTCGCCATAACAAGTTCACCAATTTCACTAGATTTTACTTCCTTATCTAAGTTGCCGGAAACTTGCTTTTCAATATCATCAACAATTTTATCTATTTGCACCATAGTTACAGGACGCTTTTCGCAAGATTTAATAATGCCTTGTTTTATTTTGTTTGCATCAAATGGTTGCCTTGTTCCATCATTTTTTACAACTAAAATTGGAGTAGTTTCAATTGTTTCATATGTTGTAAAACGCTTATGACATTTTAGGCATTCGCGTCTGCGCCTAATTGAATTATTTTCTACGCTATCTCTGCTATCTAATACTTTATTTTCTTCTGAACCACAAAATATACATTTCATAATATATGCTACCTCAACATGTAGTATATATTATTTTAATTAGTTTGTAAAACCAATTTAATATTATTGTGTATTAGAAGAATCCATTATATTTGTGGGTGGTAGTTGTGCTGGTTGTGGTGGGGCATCTTTATTACTAAGTATTCCAATAGGGGTAAGTTCCACTAGTATTACATCTTTGCCGATTTTTCTTATTCTATTGTATGGAATAAAAATATCATTGTTGCTCTTAAACAGATTTAGAAATGTTCGCTCACCAGGAACAACAATTCCAGTGACCCGTGCGCATGATGTATCAAAAACAAGGTCCACAATGTTGCCAAGTCTTTTTCCATCGCAAACATTCACAACTTCTTTTATTCTAAGTTCACAAAAAGAAATTTCCATATTAAAGTATATGATATTATTTTGCAAAAGATTACAAAATATTACATTTTTTGCAATGCATATTTTTATGTAATTTATTTAAAATAATTATGGAGAAAAGTTATGCCAATATCATTTATAGTACTAGGAATTTCATTAATATATTTTGCAGTATTAAAAGAAAATAACATTAAAAAATACACACTTATGTTGTGTATTTTGTCATTTTGTATGGTGTTTGTGACACAAAACATACAGATCAGCCAATATATAGGTATAAATCTTGCAGGTGTACTAGGGTGCATATTTGCAATTGGTTATGCTTGTATGTTCAAATGTGCAAAAATTAATTTGGTATTTTTTAGTGTGATTCAGTTGCTTATATATGTAATGTGTTTTAAGGCAAATAATGAATTGCATTATTTATTTAATTATATTCCAACATTTGTAATTATGTTCATACCACTTTTGTTTATTGGAAACATTAAGGAATGTTTATTTTTGACTGTACTTAATGTTACTCTAATTAGCGGAATAAGTTTGTTATTTGCACAATCCAATTTTTGGTATGGAAGTTTTATTGATGTGCAGATTGTATCAATTGGTGTTATTGCTATGTGTATTCGAGTTGTACTTAAAACTTCCATTTTATTATTTAAATATCTGCTTGGTTACATTATCAAAAATAAGGCAAACATATAATAAATAAAATTTCTATTTATTATATAGTGACAATTTGTTTTGCTAAAAGTAGTGTATTTGGTATAATAGCCATGTAGGTGAAATTATGAAAAAGCCACTAGTTGCAGTTGTGGGCAGACCCAATGTTGGCAAAAGTACACTATTTAATAGAATTTGTGGGCGCAGGATAAGTATTGTAAAAGATGTTCCTGGTGTTACAAGAGATAGAATATATGGCGACGCAGAATGGTGTGGCTATGCTTTTTCACTTGTTGATACAGGTGGTATTGATAAGTTAGACACTAGTGGTTTTCAAGAAAATATAGTAGCACAAGCTCAAATTGCTGTGGAATTGGCAGATGTAGTACTACTTGTTGTGGATGGCAAACAAGGGTTAGTTCCTGCAGATTATGAGGCAGTTGAATTTTTGCGTAGATTTAATGTGCCAGTAATTTTGGTTGTAAACAAAATTGATAATAACGAACTAGAAAACACTTATGAATTTTATAATCTTGGTCTTGGCGAGCCAATGCCGGTAAGTGCAGAGCACAATAAAGGTGTTGCAGATGTGCTAGATGTGGTTATCTCTAAATTTCAATCAAAGATTGACCCAGAAAAACAAACGGATCAGATTACCAAGGAAGAAAGAAAAAAATAATGGAGTATCTGAATGTGTATTCGATGATGGAATGGATCAAAGAGAATTCTATGATAATTT
>JAFZND010000044.1 GCA_017553065.1 Clostridia bacterium | reverse complement strand
TGATATCCCAACCATATTTTAGTGATACATACATTCCACTTTCGTATGCATTTTCCAAATGTTTTGGATCTTGCTCGTGGATGTCTTTATTTGAACCGGACTTAAATCCTTCTTTTGCTTCTCTTGCTTCGCGTAATTTTTTGGACGTGGCAACAGGCACATTTAGGAATATCACTTTGTTTGGTGCTGGTAATTTTAGTAAATTGTATTCTAGGTCAAACAACCAATCTAGATATTTATCTTTTTGGGCCAAATCATGAATTTTACCTGCCTGGTGCAATGCATTTGATGGGGTGTAGCGGTCAATGATGATTACTTCACCATTTTCATAGTGAGATTTAATTTCAGTTAGATATGTGCAAAGTCTATCCACTGCAAATAAGCTACTTGCTTGGTAGGCGTCCACGCTGTCTGCCGTGGCACCAAGCTTGCCATCAAGGTACATTTTTACAGGGGCAGAACTCATAGATGAGTAATTAGGAAAACTAATCTCAAACACGCCGTTTGAGATTAGTTTAGTTAATTTATTTAAAAGTAATTTTGCTTGAGTTTGTTTACCGCACCCATCGGTGCCCTCAATAACAATAATATAACCCTTTTTCATTATTTACCTATTATAAAGATGGTGTATAATCAACTGTCATTACTGTTGCAGGTGATTTATCTGTTAAATATACTGCATTCAAAGCTTTTCTGTCTTGTAATGTTAAGCCAACTTGTTTGTCTAATGTAATCATGTCTGCTGCAGCTTGTTCAAATGAAACTTTGTGCTCTTCTGCGTAAGCTTGGATAGGAGCTATATTTGCAGAAATTGTTGTGGTGTTTACTGCATACACTGTGTCACCTTTCCAATCAACTGTATCAAATTCAACTTCACAACGAGTATCATCTTTTTCAATATTGGATAAGCTCAATACACCAGTTCTTACTTCTTTGTTGTCTGTTGTGTATGCATTAGCAACTGCAAAAGGTATTTGATTTAATTCTTTGCTTGTGAATTCTGTTTCGGTTACATAATAATTTTTTGTTGCTCTAATAGCTTCCAAATCTGCATCGTCAGTAATGTTTATGACTGAACCATCTTCATTGTAGCACAATCCGCCAATTGTTTTTGCGCCCTTATATGGAGATTGCAAGCTTAAAGTTACTTTTGCCCATTGCTCAAAGTCGCCACTAAACATGCTTACTTGTGCAGAATTATCATCGTACAAATACACAGCTGTTGCATACCAATCTTCAACTTTTGCTAATTTATCAGCATAATCAGTTTTCTTTTCGTTGGCATATTCTTTTGCTCCAGCAGCAAGAATTTCAGAATATTTGCCATATGTTTTGACATTGTCTTTTTGATTTCCGCTGTCTTCTGACTCTGGTGTTACAGGAGTATCTGGTGTAGGTTCAGGATCAGGTGTTGGTTCTACTTCACCATTGCCCCAGTTAAACCAGCCCCAATATTTATGAGCATCAAAACCACCTTTAACGATAGTGCCCACTGCAAGAACAGCTCCGCCAATAAGTAACACTCTTTTAACTGTTGCTTTTGCGTGTTTCATAGTAATATGCCTCCATATTTCTAATTTTACTAAAATTATATACCAAATGTGAACAAAATGCAATACCTAATTTGAAAACATTTGATTTTGCTTGTGAATAAGTACAAGATTTCTTATGATTTTATCGTTATTTTTGTATGGTTTGCAGAGTAATTTTATTAGGGTATTTCTATCTAATAATATTATATCCACACTTTTACTAAGTGTGAGTGCCTGTTTTGTGAATAGCGAATTGGTAACCACAATACCTTCGTTGCAATCATAATATTTTTTGGCAGCATACACTTCGTTTATTGCCTTATTTCCTACATTATGACCATAATATAGTTTGCATTGCACGGCAATTTTTATGCCCCACTTGGACACAATTAAATCTGCGCCATAATCACCTGTGGTGGGGGTGGAATTTACTTTAAATCCCATTTTTTTGAATATATATGCCATTACACGCTCAAAATCTACGCCACTAATTTTATCAATATCTGCAATTGTGGCGTGTTTTAGTATGTGACCAATGCGAACATTGTCTATTGTGTTTGCAACCACTTTAAATGGCCATACAAAATATTGAAACAACTTATTCATAGATAAATATTATATCATAAAATGATATAAAGTGCAATAGTGGTGTGCAAAGGCAAAAATTCACATTGCCATAAAAATAAAAAAATGGAGCAGGCAATGGGAATCGAACCCACATAACCAGCTTGGGAAGCTGGGGTTCTGCCACTGAACTATGCCTGCAAGTATTAGCATTATACAATAATTAATAGAGTTTATCAAGCAAATAAAATATTTACATAAGTTGTGTGAATTATCGCCATACTAAGTATGGAGATAATGGTATGAAATATTTACAAAAAATTGTTATATGTATTCTTATTTGCATTTGTGCGTGTGGAATTAGTGCATGCAAAAAAACAACAGACACCATGGAAACAAATACACCTGCCACACAAGATGTGCAAGTGGACGAAAATGTGTCACTATTAAATGAAGCGACTACTTTAGCAAGAAATGGCGACTACTACGAGTCGAATGCACTCTCAATAGTGGAAGGCAAAAAATATGTGTTTAGATTGGTTAATGATAAATTGGGACACAATGTAAGCACACTATACATATTTAATGCAAGACAAAGAATGGGTAACGCATTTTTGGATGGCACCACCGAAAAACAAAATTTGGATGGAGCATATTGGCAAATCAAAGTGTATGATGAAAATAAAAATTATATAGATTTTGAAACAATTCATCCACTCACTAATCAAATGAGTTGGAGTGATAGTTGGGATGATGTATATGAATTTGAAACTAATAGTACATACTATTTTGTGTTAGATATACTAAAATCAAAACCAGGAAATTGGTATTTTTCAATTTACTAGAAAAAGACACCCATAGGGTGCCTTTTATTTTGTTAGTTTTTCTGTTTGATATTTTTTCCAACACGAGTAGCACATTGCTTCATATTTTTCGTCGCCACCAATTTGTATTTCTTGGCCACTAGTTACAACTAATCCATCTACAACGCGTGCATTTATTGTTGCTTTTGCACCGCATCTACATACTGCTTTGATTTCTTGGATGCTTTCTGCAATTTCAAGTAGGCGTTTGCTACCTTCAAATAGTTCACTTTTGAAGTTGGTTTTTAATCCATAGCAAAGCACAACCATATCGCGTGCTGTGAGTTCTTTAAGTTGATCAACTTGTTCTTTGGTGCAAAATTGTGCTTCATCTACAATTAGCACTTGGGTATTTGGGTGTGATTTAAGCACAAAATCAGTTAAATTTGTACACTTATCAAAGGTAAGACAAGGTGCAGTAAGACCAATACGAGAACTAATTACCGATGCTTTTTCACGTGTATCCACACTTGGCTTAATTAGCAAAACCTTGTAACCTTTTTGCGAGTAATTGAATGCGGTCATTAGTGCTTGGGCAGATTTGCTACTACCCATTACGCCATATTTAAAATATAATCTTTTCATATAATCTCCACTATTGTTAATTTGTTACACAAATTATATCACTAATTAGTGTGTTTTACTAATCAAAAATAGTAAATAAATTGACAAATTTTTCAAATATATGTATCATATACTTGCAACAAAAATAAGGAGAAATAAATATGGCAGAATATTTTGAAAAAGCTATAGCATTTTTCACAGATAAAGGTGTTACTCGTGGCCTTGCAATTGCTTACATTGCTGTATCTGCATTGCTTGTAGTAATGGCAATTATCGCACTTGTGATGCGTGCAATCGTTATGTACAAGTATTTTGACGGCAACAAAATGCAAACTTCTGGTGGCAGAACATGCATGGATGTGGCGCGCCAAGCATTGGATGAAGCAGGGCTAAAAGATGTGCAAGTGAAAAAAGCAGGATTCTTTAGAGCATTGTTCTTTGGCAATTCATATTCTTTGAGCAAAAAGACAATTTTCTTGCGTGGAACTATTGCAAAGAAAAGTAGCATTACGGCAGTGGGTGTTGCAATGCAAAAAGTGGGTATTGCAAAGCTTATTAATAGTGGAGACAAAGCTGCACTTACACGCAATAGATTGCAAGTATTTAGTTTATTTGGCCCAATACTACTAATTCCAGTAATACTTATTGGTGCAATTATCGACTTTGCTTTGTTTAGAGTGTTTGGAACATTTTCAATTGTTGCTATAGCATTAGATGGTTTAATATTGCTAGCTGGCATTATAGTAACATTGCTCAATTTGCCTGTAGAGAAAAATGGCAATGAGTTGGCACTAGAAATGATTGAAAAAGGCAATATTCTTACTGAAGAAGAAAAAATTGTTATTCGCAAAGTGTTTGATGCATATATGATGGCATACATTTGTGAGTTTATTATGGCAATTTTAAGAATTGTGCAACTAATACTAGAAATAGTGATGAATGTGCAAATAGCAAATACAAACAATGAATAATCTACATAAGGAAAGTTCCATTTTTGGAACTTTCCTTTTTTGTGCCATATCACACAAAACATATTTTTATCATAAAAATAAATGTAAAATTTTTTAGGGGTGAAAATATGAAATATTTTGGTACAGATGGCATTAGGGGAAACGAAAAGATATTTGTAAATAAATTTTGTTTTAAGGTTGGCAAGGCAATTTCAAAATTAAATTGCAAAACTGTTATTGTGGGTACAGACACGAGAGCAAGTGGTAAGCGAATTAAAAAATATGTTGTAAAAGGTTTGCTAACACAAGGAATGAATGTGTATGACGTAGGAGTTGCGCCCACACCAGCACTAATGTACTTATCTAAATTACATAAATGCGTGGCAGTAATTATAACTGCATCACACAATCCTTATACGGATAATGGCATTAAGCTTGCGTATAAAGGATGCAAACTATCTGATAGTGTGCAAATAAAAATAGCGCATGCAATTGATAAGGATAAGTATGTAAAGGTAAATAAGGGCAAGTTGGCAAGTGCAGGTTATTTATTAGATAAATATTTTGCCTTTGCTAAAAACCATTCAAAAACATGTAACTTAAAAATTGCGCTTGACCTTGCAAATGGTGCCACAACGGCCACTGCAATAAAAGTATTTGAACAAGTATCAGACAATTTAGTATTTGTAGGAGATAAGCCAAATGGCAAAAATATAAATGTAAATTGTGGTAGCACACATATAGATAATTTGGTAAGCATTGTAAAAGAAAGTGGATGCGATGTTGGATTTGCATTTGACGGCGATGGTGACAGATGTATTGTAGTTACACACAAAGGCAGAGTGGTTGATGGCGATATGATTCTGTATGTTATTGCCAATTATTTATCCAATAAACATACTCTTTTTGACAAAAAGGTGGTATTTTCGCAAATGAGCAATCTGGGTGTGGCTAATGCAATAAGGAGAAACAATATTGATATTTTAGAAGTGCCTGTGGGTGACAAAAATATTTTTGCCGCACTTAAAAAATATAAGTTATCACTGGGTGGCGAAGAGAGTGGACACATATTTATGGCAGACACACATTTTATTGGTGATGGTGTGATGACTGCGCTAATGGTGTTAAAGGTTATGATTGAATCAAATACTCGTTTGGAAGATTTGGTGGCAGCAATTAAACTATATCCACAAAAACTTGTGAATGTTAATGTGCCAAACAAAGATGGGGTTGTTAATGATATTGAATTAAAAGAGTTGGTGCAAGACATAAAACAAAAGCTACATAATGATTGCAAAATAATTATTCGTAAGTCGGGAACAGAAGATGTGGTGCGTGTGTTTGTGCAGGCAAAGTCACAAACACTCGTGGATAAGTATTCTAGATTATTAGTTGAAAAAGTTAATAATATATAAATTTACGCTAGGGCAAACGTCCCTAGTTTATCTTTTTATTATGTAACACGTTACATAATAATTTTGTGTACTTAAAATTTTGTTGATTTTACACAAAAATGCCAACTTGCAAAATGTCGCTAGATATCTTACTATTTTATATAAAGTAGACTAAATTTTTGTTTAAAATTTTACAAAACAACTCTAATATATAGTATATTATGCGACAAAATTTGACATGAAACCACAATATGTTGTATAATACGAGTGTACTCTAAGGTAAAGGGGGAGACTTTTTATGGATGAAAAGTTTATCAGATTTATCAAGGATACATCAAAGGAAAAAAGGAGATTGGCGAAAGTCAAGGAAATGGCTCGTGACACTTCTTTAGATCCAAAACCTATAGAAGTTGTTACTTTGCAACCAACATCAAATATTTTCAGCAACTGGGCTATCATATTTGGTGCTGATGTGCATAGCGCAGCAGTTGGCTCAAATGCTGTACGTGAGGAATTGGCACTTGCGTGGGTGAAAGATACTGCTAATGCACTTTATATCCCTGGCGGAGATCTTGTAAACAGCATCATCAAGGCAGATCAAAACGCTCATGATGATAAGTTTGGAAATCAAGACGCAATTATGCGCGAAATCTCTTTATTAATCCCTATTGTAGACAAGATTCCTTTAATGTTAGATGGTAATCATGATGGGGAAAATGGAAATAGATTTAATGCATCTAATATGTCACCAACAAGGCATATATTGGACGCATTAAGAACTTACTCTGAAGCTGGTTACGTAGGACCAGAACATTGTAAGTATGGTGGATTACTAAAAATTGTAATCCCTACAAGTGATAATAAACGTGAATTAAAGACAGTTGGCATTTATTTTCACCACGGTTCAGGTAGAGGCTCTGGTCCTGCTAGTGTAGATAGTGAGAAAACAAAAGCAATAGCATATCTTAATTCGATAGGCGAAACAGCAGATGCAATTATCACTGGACATCATCATTCAAATGCGGATGGAGTGTTTGAACAAAATGTTGTGCAAAAAAATGCAAGTGGTCTTGTTGAGCATATTATCAGTAAAACAGCACATGTTGTGAGTGAATCCACTTTGCAAGAAACTGCAAACTATGGTTTGGCAAATGGGTTGGCCCCGGTAGATTCAAATGTTTACATTTATGATTTTCAGTTGGAGCGCAATCCTGCATATAATAACAAAACCGCAGGCGAACAGCCAGAATACATTGTTATTTGCACACGTATTCCAATGTTTAGAAAGAACTCTAATGAACTTACTCCGAAAGCAAAAAGGTATATGTTAGAACATATGGAACCAGATCGAAAGAAATTATTATCACAAATTGAAAGAACAAATACTGAAAAATTGTACAAGCAATTAGATAGACAGAATAGGACAGTGAATACATCTTCTTTCATCAACCTAAAGAATTTCTTAAATGAGAAAGCAGAAGCAAAAGATAAACCTAAACCAGTAATTCCTGACGATGAAGATGTAATGGTTAGGGGGTGATAAGATATGCCACAAAGAAAGAATCAAGGTAAAAACAAAGGCGAAGCAGTTATTGAATTATTCCGCAAACGCAATGGTGAAGATCTTACCGCCTATTTATGGAAAAACGTTAACTGGGCTACAGCAGAAACTGTAGAAGAATTAAAAAGTGCTAGCGGACAAGATTTTTTTGATGCTATTCGTAATCGTCACACAAATCCAATTTCTGAGCATGTAATTGTCATTGGTCCTGAACAAGAATCATTGAATATTATATATAGAAATGGCCTTAATATTCGCGATATGGGCAACCCAATGTTTGGCGAAGAAGATAAAACGAATAGAAAAACTCTTAGTATCAACATTGGAAAGGCAGATCCAGAGCATAACAAAGTGTGTGTTGTGTATGGTGGCGACCTACTTGGTGAAGAGTGGGTATTAAAGAGATTGAATGACGCAAAAATTATAGAAACAACAATAAGTGATGCATCATATCAAGAATTAAAGAGCATTGCAGATGAAGTTTTGGCAGATGGCGAAAAACCAGCCAAGAATGATACTGAAACTGTAAAGAAAGCATTGTATTTTGGTCTTGGTGAGCGTGTAAAAGTATTAAAACGCGATATATTGTATACCCTAAAACATCCGGGTGTAGAAGTATATCTTGTCAATGGTGCTCAAGAAGAAAAAATTAATAAATATTTCAAAATTGATATACTTCAAACAGTGGTGAATGAAATAAAACAACAGCATCCGGAATTGGCAGAGAGAATTCACTATATAAAAGGTGTGAATACAATTATTAATGTTGAGAAAAAGAATACTGATGGAACAAGTAAGTTTGCGACTATCGGATTGCTTACAAACAACTCACTTTCAAAAGCACGTAAAGGTCAACAAGCGAAAAATGCAGTAAAACTAAATAGTGGTGAGAATATGGCAGATGTTGTATTTGTAACAAATACAAACGTTGCGGGTAAGAAAGGTCCAAATGAATATTATGTATCAAGTGAAAGTACATTTATTGAGACTCCTGCAAGAAAATTACCTGTAAGACGTCCAAGGGGTTATAACATATTTTCATTAGATGTTCTCGATAATGGTGAAATTGACGTAACCGAAGGATTTATGCCAGAAGCAAAACCATTAGAGCTATTGACATACAATGAATATATTAAAAATAAATTAATACGTGAAACATTAATTCGTCGTGTCACAAAAGAAATAGAAGCACTTGCATTGCCAGAAGGACAAGATCCTGTGCGTCCAATTTTGCAATATCTTTCAAAGAAAAGTAATGCTGTAAAGACAGATGCAAAACAAGCACCTGCTACAACACCTGAGCCAGCACAAGATGCTAGTGATGAAATGGTGAAATAATGGAGGTATAAGATATGGAAAAATTATGCCCAACATGTAATGCAAAGGTGAGTGAAGGTTATAACTATTGCCCAGTATGTGGTGAGCCGCTCACTCCACTTGCAAAACAAAGAGAAGAATTGAAATTGTCAAATGCAGGATACGAAAAATTGAATGAACTTGCTGCACAATCAAAAAATCCAGCAGTATTGGATGCAGTCAAAAAATTGATGTTTGACAAATAAACAAAAAAACTAGGGCGCTCATCCCTAGTTTTTTTGTTTATTACTACCAACTGTAAATACATTTAATAAATTATAAAAAATAAAACACCATGAATTTGGTGTTTTTTATTGCAAACATGTTAAAAATAAGTTATAATACCATTGCAGTTTAATTATATGCAGAGTTGGCTGAGCGGTCGAAAGCGGCGGTCTTGAAAACCGTTATAGTGAAAGCTATCTGGGGTTCGAATCCCTAACTCTGCGCCACATTACAGGGATTTAGTCCCTGTTTTTTGTTTTTGGTATTTGTTTTGTTTGGTGAAAGCAAATTTATTTGGTATAATAAATGTTGCAATGGGGACACTCATTGTTACATTTTTAAATTATGAGGCAGAAATGATAATTACAGTAGTATGCGATGTGTATGGCAAAGAAAATAATGGCACAGTAATCGCAGCAAAAAATTTAATTAATTCATTAAAAGAAAAAGGTCACACAGTGCGTGTGCTTTGTGCAGATAAGGCAAGTGCTGGCCAAGAAGGTTTTTATATTTGTCCAACATATAACTTTGGCAAACTAATTAACAACTATGTTAAAAAAGTGGGTGTAGAACTTGCAAAACCAGTAAAAGATATAATAATTAAAGCATTAGACAGCGTAGATTGTGTGCATATTATGGTGCCGCTAGCATTAGGACTTGCCACAATGAAAGTAGCACGCGAAAAGAATTTGCCTGTAACAGCGGGATTTCACATGCAGGCACAAAACCTCACTTGGTATTTTAAGTTGAATAACTTTAAGGTTGCAAACAGGTTGGTGTACAAATACATTTACAAGCACTTATATAGGTATGTGGATGCAATTCACTACCCAACACAATTTATCAGAGATAAATTTGAAAGCAACATTAAGCATGAAACTCCTGGTTATGTAATTTCAAATGGTGTGCATGAATATGTAAAACGTCGCGTTACCCCAAGACCAGCGGAATGGGGAGATAAGTATGTCATACTTTCCACTGGTAGATATGCTCGCG
This sequence comes from Clostridia bacterium, assembly GCA_017553065.1. Taxonomy (GTDB): domain Bacteria; phylum Bacillota; class Clostridia; order Christensenellales; family UBA1242; genus UBA11490. Next base: position 4,184 of record JAFZND010000044.1, on the reverse strand, counting down.
AAAAGTGCCAAGATACACTAATTAAGGCAATTAAGTACAGTAAGTACAAAGACGATTTGTTGGTAGTGCTTGGTGGCACAGGGCCAAAAGAAAAATATTATCGCAAACTAGCAAGCAAAGTTCCTGGCCATGTGATATTTAATTTCTTTAGCCGCACAGAGATTATTGATGTGTTAAATGCATGCGATATGTATGTGCATCCTGCGCAATTTGAACTAGAAGGTATATCTTGCACAGAGGCAATTACTTGTGGCAAACTAACAATCGTATCAGATAGTGATGAATCTGCAACAAAGGGATTTGCAGTAAACAAAAATTGCATATTCAAATGCAGAAATCCAAAAGATTTGGCACGCGTAATTGATTATTGGATTGAACACAAGGAAGAGGCAAAAGTGGTGGCGGATGAATATTTGAACTCTGCAAAATCATTTAATCAGGCAGAATGCATGGATAAAATGGAACAAATGATACTTGACGCAATAAAAAAACATAATACAAAAGACGACAAATAATGCCGTCTTTTTCTTTGTGATATAAAATTTTTGTGCTATAACATAAGTGTAAAGACAAATAGACACTAAATGAATATTTAGTGTATTCCGTGCAAAATATATTTTTTGGAGGGACAAATATGAAAAATAAATTGTCTACAATTATTATGGTTTTTGCCGTAATTTTACTATCAGGAGTATTTTTGCTTGCAGGTTGTGGTGGCTCTGGTTCTAGTACCACGAATCAAAGTGGGATTATCACTGGAATTTATTGTGACCAAAGTTTTGCAACAATAGAATACACTCCAGACACATTTGCTGACCCATTTGGAATTAATATTGTGTATGGTGATGGCACTAGGGTAAAATGGGAAGACACAGATATTGATTTGGAAATAACAATTACAAAATGGGATGAATTAACCCAACAAGAAGTCCCATTCACTGGTACTGATTTTAGAGTGGGTAGTTATAATTTTACTTTTAAATATGGTAACATTTCTAGTCAAGCATCTCTATTTGTATCAAAGGGAACTTATAGTGGACCTTCTATATGGATACAAATGAATTCAAACATGAGGTATTCAGAAGAATTACCAGAACCCCATATATCAACATTTAGTGCAAGTGAAGTAACTGGCGTTACATATTACTATCACAAAGTTATCAATGCAGATGCTGCTGAGTATGGCTGGGATTATATGTATGAATGGACACAAGGTGCTATTTGTGATTTGGAAGCAGGTAACTACCAAATATGGGCAGTTGTTACTACCAAAGATTATGAAGATATAACAACCCAAGTTAGAACATTTACTGTACAAAGAGCAAATAAAACAAACTACAAATTGTTTGCAGAACAAGCAATTTATGATGCACAAACAGAGACTTACCACTGTGAAATGCTTCCTTTGGAAAGTGCAGTTGAATTAACATATCATGATAACCAAAGCGAGACATTGTATGATTATATTAGCCATTTGCATAATGTGTACATCTACGAAGTAGATGAATATGATCAGATACTATATGATGAAGATAGTAGACCACTAGGTATGTCTATACAAGATGCACTAAATTCAGAAACTGCAGAATTAACAATTAGTACTCAAAATTCCACAATTAATGCAGCTGGAACATATAGTGTTATCTTTAGATACACATCAAATAGAAATTACTACAATCAGGTTTACAAGTCACTTCAGCTTAAGATTAATAAGATAAAAGTAAATGTAAATGTAGGTAGTGTTGTCATAGAGTTGGAACCAGGTCATACATATTCAGGAGCATATCCATATGATGGATTGGAACACCATATTGATCATTCTAACTATGTAGTAAAAGAAAATGGTATTTATTATGTTTACACCACATATTATAATGGCCAACAAGAGGTAAGGTTTGATTTGTACACAATTACCAATTATGCTGCAACTAATGCTGGCACATATACTGTAACATGCACCGTGTTACCAAGTTTGGTAAACTGTGTAGAATTTGAATGGCAGATAGCTGATCAAGTTTACACTGGTGCACAAGTTACACTTGGTACATGGACTATTGCCCCATTTAATTATACTGCTAGGGCAGATATAAAATTCAATGACAAAGAATTAGATGAGTATTCATATAGTTGGAATAATGTAGTTTTATTAGAAGGTAATACATACACTGTTGATGTAAGCAATATTGAAGCAATTAGGTATGAAGACATTGATGATGATGGCATAGATGATGAAATTGTTGTGCCAAATGCAGGATTAACATTTAGCGGTATTAGCATATATGCTTATATTTACCAAGATGAACAATGGGGATGGATAGATGTTACGACAGGACACGGAGCCACGGTAACACAAACAGATAATGTATGGACCATAGAATTTGAACCATCTTATCCATATGACCAAATAGATTTGTATTTCAATTTTGATACTTCAGACACAAATTATATTGCTAATTCTATTGAATATAATAGTGTGTATATGTATGAATCAGTACAATTTGAGTGTGTAGATGCACGCATTGTACATGATGGATATGCCTTTGAATACCAATATATTGAAACACATAGTTCTGACTACAGTGAGTACTATGTATCTGCAGATCAAGCAACATACCAAAAGTGGTCACAAGTATATAACACTTTGTATTACTATATTGGTTATGAACCAACATTAAATACTAGTTCATCCATTGACTGGAATAAAACATACTATTTTTTAGATGGCACTGAATATAGACAAGTAAAATTTTATCGGGTAACATATTCAGATGAAGCAACACCTGTTCAAACAAATAACACTGTAAAATATGATGGCAAAGCAAAAGAATTAGATGATGTAGCAGTTGCACTAAAAATAGATGGAATAAGTTGGAACGATATTTACGCTTCAGATACATTGTATGTACACGAATCTAATAGTTATGTACCAAATAATTCAAACAACGTGTTTGACTTTAATAAAGAATACTATAAGAAAGTTGGTGAAGAATACATTAGGTTGTATCCTTACCGTAAAGTAGGCAATGGCTATGTGTATCTAGAAAGAAATGAAGCTGTTACAGACTACTATTTGGCACCAGGATATTATTACGCATCAGATTATGATGTAACATTAGAGCAAAAACAAGGCGATGTTTGGGTAGAAGTAGACGAAGCAAGAGAAATTGGTAAATATAGAACACGCTATGGTCTAGTACTAAGTGGTAATAGGGTAGCTTTAGATGGCCAAGGCAATTACTTATCACAAGTTTATTACGAATGGGAAATTGTAGATGGTAGCACTCCAAGAATTGCATATACAAATTACACACTTTCATTTACTTACCCTGGTGGTACACCTGTAGAAAATGTTGATGGAAATAGTGTAACTTATAATAGCAGTGAGCACGAAGGTGGAGTATATTTAACATTAAATCTAACATTTAACAATACATCAGTTGAATATGTTGTAGCATATGTAACAACTCGCGAAGGGAATCCAGGAGGCGCAAGCATAGGATCATGCGGACAAGCTAATGAAACAGACACATATACGACACATGTATACATTGCATTTGCTGGCGATTATTTGCTTACTGACAGCGATGGTAATGTGCTTGAATACATTACAATTATTTGGAATGTAACAGATACAAACCAAGCATAATAATAAAAATAAAATCACGGAGAAATCCGTGATTTTTTTATTTAGTCAAATTATTTGTCATTACTATAATTTTATGATAACCTAATTATGTAGGGAGATTAATATTTATGAATTGGAAGTCACTTAGATTTAGTTTGTATGCAGTTTTACTATTTGCAGCAATAATGGTGGGTATAGTATTCTTATTTAAGACACATTTTTTGATGGTGCTTATTGGTGTAGTTGCACTAATTTTCCCTGCCAAATTACAGCGTGTGGCGCTTGATGAGGCAAGTGGCACTATTGATAAAGTTATTGCCAAGTATATTGTGCCAGCACTTGCAATATTGCTAACATTCTTTACAATTATGAGTTTAGCAGTTTGGATTAAATAGAATGGCAAAAATCACGGAAAATAAATTCCGTGATTTTTTTGTTATGGTGCGGCAGGGCCGGTGGGACCTTGTGGTATTGTTAAGTTTAGTACAAAGTTTGGTGCCGTACCTGTAATTGTAGCACTTGCTTCCGTTCCAGGGGCGCCAGTTGTTACTGTGCCTAT
>JAFZND010000007.1 GCA_017553065.1 Clostridia bacterium | reverse complement strand
TTTTCTCCTTATAATTTTTATCTCAGTTTGAGGCATAACATTGTATTTTTGTAAAATGTGATTTTGCAACTTTTGTATTAGTTGCATCACATCAAATACTGTTGCATTGTCTTTGTTTACTATAAAATTTGCATGTTTTGTACTAACACTTGCTCCACCAACAGAATACCCTTTGAATCCGTCTAGATCTAGTATTTTTCCAATTGGTAATCCATCAATGTTTTTAAATGTGCATCCCGAAGATGGCAAATCTAATGGCTGACTATTTTTTCTATCTGCCATATATTTAGTCATCTTTGTTTGAATTTGATTTTTGTCTCCGCGTTTCAAATCAAACTGCACAAACAAAACAAATTTATTGTCAAAAATGCTGTGTCTGTATCCAAACTCGCACTCTTTGTGCGTGTAATGAGTGATTTTGCCATCACTAATAGCAATCACACTAGATGTAACATTTTCCATTGAGCTTCCAAATGCGCCAGCATTCATTACCACAGCTCCACCAACAGTTCCAGGAATACCAAATAGCTCTTCTAGGCCTGATAGTGAATGCATCATGGCAATACTGCAAACTTTTGATAGTGAGCAACCGGCTGATGCAATAATTTTACCACCATGCACCTTTACATCGTCAAAATTGCTTGCAATTCTAATTACCACACCATCATAATCGTCTATTAGCACATTAGTCATGTTGCCAAGCACCATGTAAGGAATTTGTGCTTTACCAATAACATCCAAAACTTTTATGATTTGCTCCAAACTATTTGGGCTAACCATAAACTTTGCCACACCGCCAATTTTATTTGATGTAAATTTAGATAAATTTACATTTTTGGCAGTTTCGCATATTTTAGATAGTTTGCCATACACCCTACTTGTGCTACTCATATTTTACCCCATAATAAAAAATTTTACAATTAAATAATATAACTTAGTTATATCTATTATATAGAAAAAACGCTTTGACCATTACTATATATTCAAAGCGCCTTTCTATTGTGAATTATTTATTATTATGAAAGTAATCATATATTGCCTTTGCTTGTGCATGCGTTACCCTATCCACACGCATCAGCTCGCTAATGTTTGCCTTTTTAATTTTCTCAATACTCTTAAAATATGTTTGCAATTTAATTGCAGTAGTTTTACCAATTCCATCTATTTTATCCAATTCACTAGTAAGTGTGCGTTTAAATCTTAGTGACCTATGGAATGTGATAGCAAATCTATGGCTTTCATCACGCACATTTTGCAATAGTTTTAAAGCATAGTTACTGCGTGGTAAAACATATGGCTCGTCTTGCCCGGGCTTGTAAACTTCTTCAAATCTTTCTGCTAGTGAAATAATATCTACTTTTATTCCCAAATCCTGCAAAGCTTCACATGCATATTGCAATTGTATTTTCCCGCCATCAATTAGTACTAAATCTGGCATTGTGGCAAATGACACATCTTTGCCCAACTTGTATTCATTAAATCTACGCGTGATTGTTTCTTTCATAGAAAGAAAATCATTTGGTGTATTGCGTGGAATTTTGAATTTACGATAATGTGCTTTGTTTGGAATACCACCAGTAAATACAACCATTGAAGATACAGTGTTTGTGCCTTGAATATTTGAAATATCATATCCTTCAATTCTGTTTGGCAATTTGCTAAGGTGCAATATTTTTTTCAATTCTTCCATTGCACCAAGTGTTTTTCGCTCGTACAAATCTTGCTTAGTAAGATTTTTTACTAAATCTTCTTTTGCATTATTTTCACACAAATTATACAACTTTTTCTTCACACCACGAACTGGCTTTACAAATTCCACTTTTTTGCCCTTTAATTCGCTTAGCCACATTCTCAAATCATCATCTTCAAAACTAGTAACAATCACATCTGGTATTACAGGCGTAGATAAATAGTATTGTGTAATAAAGTGCCTTAATGTTTCTTCCATATCAAGCGATGCATCTATTACATTGTAGTTATTTACGCCAAGCATCTTACCACCACGAATTGTTCCAAGTGTAATCACACTCTTATTTTCATCAGTTGCAAATGCAAAAATATCAATATTATCTAGTGTGCCAAGTTCTGTAACAAATGTTTTTTCTAAGTTATCTAGTACTTTTAAATTATCACGATATTCCATGGCTTTTTCGTAATTTTCACTTTCAGAACTGGCAGTCATTTTTCTCAATAAAATATCGCGAGCTTCTTTCACATCACCTTTCAAAAATTTTACAACTTTTTGCACTTCAGTTTTGTAGTCACTCTCACTGCAAGCACCTATACATGGTGCTAGGCAATACCCCATTTGGTATCTTAGGCATGCTCGCTTTTGTGTGCGAGAATAATTACAATCTTTTAGTTTAAAAGTGTTACTGATAATCTTTAAAATTTGTGTGCCGTTTGCAGCACCAAAAAATGGTCCGTAATAGTCAGCATTATCATTTTTTACACGCCTTGTTAGTTCCACTCTTGGAAATTTATCTTTGCGTGAAATTTTTATATAAGGAAATGCCTTGCCATCTTTTAACAATATATTATAAAAAGGTTGATTTGCATGAATAAGATTACTTTCCAAATTTAATGCTTCTTGTTCGTTACTTACAACAATGTAATCAAAGTCATACACATGTTGCACCATTTGTTGCACTTTTTCTGGTTTTTTGGTTGCAACAAAATATGAGCTAACTCTATTTTTTAGATTTTTAGCTTTGCCAATGTATATTATATTACCACTCTCATCTAGCATTTTATATACACCAGGTTTTGTGGTAAGCGTTGAAAGTTTGGATTTTATCCTACTCAATATCTCTTTATCCATATTATTATTATAAAACAAATAGCAATTATTTAAAAGTAAAAAAGAATAGCAAAATGCTATTCTTTAAAATGATTACATTGTTGAAATATCTTCACTTTGATCTTTGAAAAATTCTTCTTTTGAAATAATTACATCAGGATTAAGTTTGATATTCTTCATTTCTGCTCGCACAGGTGTCACACCAATCCAGTGGTCATGCATTTGTTTTTTGCTTTCCACTTCATATCCATAGCTATCAGTTTCTTTGGCTCTAATTATCTCTCCCCTAAATACGCGCTCTTTTGGACTACCCACAAGCATATTAAAGTATGGTGTGTATGGATCACGATATGGATCAGTTGTTTCTGACGCATAATCAATATCAATTTTCATCAAGTCGGCAGTGATTACATCCACACCCTCTTTTTCAAAACGCAAATGTGCATAATCTTGCAATGCACGAGAAATATCTAAACCGCGATATTCTTCATTTACATGTACACCATCAATATATGCTTCCCTGCCGTGTCTATCTTCGCTTACAAAATATGAAAACTCTGCAACAGGCACAAGGCAACAATCCTCTTTTAGAGAATATGCTTCAATTTTGGTAAAATTTCTTGGATTCATTTTTGCAGTCGTTGTACGCAATTCCCATTGAACAAATCCATCATCTAACTCATCTAGGTTATAACTCACTCTGTGAGATTTATATCCCTTTTTGTGAAATAAACTTTTTTTATTAAATCTTTGCTCTTTGTGTACAACAATACCAAAACTCTCACCATTTTTTGTTTTCAAAAACAAATATTCAGGTTTAGTATTTGTTTCTTTATTCACAAGCAATTCTTCATATTCTTTACATTTTTGTTGTAACTTTTCTTCCAAGAAAAATGCAAATGTACTATCACCATACCCATCAAGTCCAACTAGTGGTGTTTTCATGTTTCTATTCATACTTACTCCTTTTTTATTGTAACTATTTTAAAAAATTTGTGTAATAAATCAACAAATTTGTCCTTCAACTAAATACAATATTATTATAATATAAAATACCCCTTATTTCAAGGGGTATTTATTACATACTTTTATCTTCATTATCCATAATGCGAATTTTGTTGTGTAATCGTGGTTTAATTGCATTTAATGGGCATCCCAATTTATTGGAATAATCATCATCTTTTGATAGATTTTTAATTAGTGGTGTTGGAATCCTATTGCTACCATGAATATAATTCATGTCATATAATTTTTTTAATCCTTTATTTTCCTTAAATCCACCATTTAAATATAAGTAATGCGCAAATATACTTGATACGCAATCCAACTCAACATTTATTTGATTTAAATTATTTACAATCAATTTGTTCTTTTGGATGTATTCAAAAGCATGTTTTTGCAATGTAGTTGCAATACCACAATGTCTATATTCAGGTTTTGTGCCTACATTATCAACATAAATGCCACCATGAACAGATGGGCTATTATCTGTTATGCAGTATTGACCAAGATATTCCAAATCATTTTTGCCTCTCAATCCGTACGCTTCAAATGCAATATATCGGCATGCATAATAATTTTCACCACTATCCAATCTTAATCTTGTGATAAATCTTGATATTGTAACATTAGATGCAGTTTGTTTGTCAAATGGCATTTCACAACTTGTTCTATCTTGCAAGTCATGTAATCTATACATCAATCTTGGCACAATACCAATAAGTTTGCCAGAATCAGTAAGTGCCAAAGATGGCAAACTTTCAAATGATTGACTATTATTATTTTTTGCACTTTTATTATAATCAACCACAATATCTGAGTTATTTACACTTTCACATTCTTGAATTAACAATTTCATAAAAGTCCACACATGACGAGTATCAGATGCGGGTTTTTTAATAGTTTCTATTAATTTGTGTTTTGTAAGTATTCGTTCCATAGTATTTTAAAACCATAATTATTATACACCAAATTATGATTTATTTCAATACCCCTAAGCATTTGACTCTTTTAGTAAGCAATCAACACCGCCAAGCATAACATTGTTTATACTATCGCTAGCAATAGAATAAAATACAATTTTACCTTGTCTAAAACTTTCAACTGCACCATTTGTTTTTAAAAATTTTAATTGATGGCTCACAGTAGTTTGGTTTAAACCAAGAGTTCTACTTATGTCTCCCACACACATATTCGAGATACATAATGCAGTTAGTATTTTTACTCTTGTTGGGTCAGAAAAAGCGCTAAAAAAATTAGCTAATTGTTTTAGCGTTGTGTCATTTGGCATATAATCTATAATATTTTGTTGCTTATCCTTTGAAATTAACATTGTGCTATCCATTTTTCTCTCCTTTATAAATCAATTTTATATACTTACACCATGTTTCACAAAATAATAATTTGTCGCATATTAGATAATAACAAAAATTTTTGTATTATGGAGGTAAAAATGTCTTTTCAAAACGATGTATTGCTCGTACTCTTACTTTCGATATTTTCTGGTTCAACAGATAATGATTTAAATAACAACACAAATTTTTTACTGCTACTACTGCTAATTTTATCTATGGATGGTAATTACTACAATAATGGCTCATCATGTAATTCGTGCAATAGTTGTAGCCGAGTCATAATGTAACAAAAAAGAGTGAGCAGAGCTCACTCTTTTTTTTTATTTATACAAGTCCAACAACATCATACACTTGTTTTAATTTTTTATTGGCAACCTCAGTTGCTTTCTTTGCACCAATTGCCATAATTCTATCCAACTCTTTTGTATTTGACCTTAGTTCAAAATACTTTTGTTGGAACGACTTAATTGTTTGAACCACAACATCTGCAACTTCTTGCTTTAATGTACCATAGTTTGCACCCTTAAAATGTGCAAGCGTTTCATCAATTGATTTTCCTGCCAATGTTGCATATATAGTAAGTAAGTTGCTCACCCCTGGCTTATTAGTTGTGTCAAATGCAATAATACCATCACTATCTGTAACTGCACGTTTTATTTTCTTTCTTATTGTATCTTCATCATCTTCCAAGAAAATTGTACCGGTATCCCCCGCTTCTGATTTACTCATTTTCTTAGTAGGGTCATTCAGTCCCATAATCTTAGAGCCGGTTTTATTTACAACAGCTTCAGGCAACACAAATGTTTCACCCATTTTGTTATTAAATCTTACTGCTATGTTTCGTGCAAGTTCCACATGTTGCACTTGGTCTATGCCAACAGGTACATACTTTGTGTCATAAAGTAATATATCTGCAGCCATAAGTACAGGATAATCAAATAATCCCACATTCACTTGTTTGCCTTTTGCAACGTAGTCTTTGTATTGAGTCATTCTGCTTGCTTCGCCATGCATGGTAAAGTTATTGAGAATCCAACTAAGACTTGTATGTGCTGGCACTTGGCTTTGAACATATAGTGTACATTTATTGTAATCAAGTCCTAATGCCAAATACAAAGCAAACATATCATAAGTATTTTCTTTTAATGCTTTTGGGTCTGGACATACAGTAAGCGCATGCAAATCTGCCACACAAATGTATGTGTCATATTTATCAATATACGATTTTAATGATTTTGCCGCACCCACATAGTTGCCAAGAGTTGGCTTGCCAGTTGGTTTAAAAGCTGTATATACAACATCTTTTGCCATATCTATCAAATCTCCCTTTTAGATTTTATGATTTTCTAATTTTTCTTTTTGGTCTGCTAATGCCAAATTTTCTATCAAATCTTCCAAATCACCATTTAAGAATGCATCTAAATTA
>JAFZND010000043.1 GCA_017553065.1 Clostridia bacterium | reverse complement strand
TTTTTTTAATAATTCTTTTATTATTTTTATAATAATCTTCTACGAATGTTAATACATTTTTTCCTATACCAAGTTTTCTATATTCTCTTAAAATACAAAATCTTTGAACTATTACCACATCTTTGTTTTCAACATTACATCTGCCACATCTGCAAGACGTGTACGCTTATCCCCATTTTTAACTAAATCAATAATGCTATCAAGGTTATATCCAACCACAAAACCGGCTGGCGCTGCAACAGAAACAATAATGCATAGAGTTACTGCCATCTTATGCTGTGAAAAAAATTGTTTTAATTTGTCAAATACTTTTTGTTCTGCCATATACTTGTCTCACAAATTACAACATTATTATACTAGATTATGCTTACTTTTTCAATACCAAAAATAATTTGACAAACAATTAATTAAATCATACAATTATGGTATGATTTTAAGGAGTACTTATGAAAATATCTACTAAAGGCACTTATGCCATGAGAATAATGGCTGATATAGCTGTAAATGAAAGTAAAGGGAATGTTGCAGTAACAGATCTTGCTACACGTCAAAATATATCACAAAAATATTTGGAACAAATAATGCAAATGCTAGTAAAAGCAAAGCTTGTTACTAGTCACAGAGGTATTGCAGGTGGCTACACACTATCTAGGCCAGCAGACAAAATTAGCGTGGGAGATATTCTTACCGCCACTGAAGGAAAATTGCAAACAGTAACTTGCATAGATGGCAAATGTGAAAAAGCTGCTAGTTGCATGACAATAAATGTATGGGGTAAATTAGATAAAATTGTAAACAATTTCTTAAGCAACACCACCCTAAAAGATGTAATAACAAACAATATAAAATAATGAGTGCAACATATTTGCACTCTTTTTTATCCAATTTTACTTGCAAAATAATTATATTATGTTATAATAAACCTAGTAAAATACTAGGAATTAGGAATAATATAAATATGAAATCTTTATTAGAAGTAAAAAATCTACATGTTAATGCAGACGAAAAGACCATATTACATGGTCTTAATCTTTCTATTCGTCCTGGTGAAACACATGTAATAATGGGACCAAACGGAGCTGGCAAAAGCACACTTGCAAATGTAATACTTGGCAACCCAAGTTATGTCAAAACAAAAGGAACAATAACATTTGATGGGGATAATATTACAAATTTGCCAACAGATGAAATTGCGCGCAAAGGCATATTTATGTCTTTTCAATCACCAGAAGAGATTCCTGGAATTAGCGTGATGAATTTTGTAAAAACTATCAAGCAAAAAGCAACAGGTAAAAGCGTTTATTTAGGCGACCTAAAGGCAGAATTAGATAAAAATGTAAAAAGTCTAAATATGAATGCTGATCTTGTCTTGCGCGATTTAAACGTTGGATTTAGTGGCGGTGAAAAAAAGAAAAATGAAATATTGCAAATGCTAGAACTAAATCCAAAATTAGTTATACTAGACGAAACGGATTCTGGACTAGATGTAGATGCAATAAAAACAGTGTCAAAAGGTATTGCCATGTACAAAAATGACAGCAATGCCGTACTAATTATCACACACTCCACCAAAATATTAAAGAAACTAAATGTGGACTATGTACATGTGCTAGTAAATGGTAAGATTGTACACACGGGCGATGGCACTCTTGCAAAACAAATCGAAGAAAATGGATACGATAAATACATTAAATAAGGTAAGCAATGGAAAAAACAAAAGTAGATGATATAAACACTGCTTGGTTTGACTTTGTGGACGCCGACAATTTTGAATTTAAAATGACGGCAGGCATTGACGAAAACATTGTGCGCGAAATATCAAAACAAAAAAATGAGCCACAATGGGTACTAGATTTAAGACTAAAAGCATTGCAAATATATGAAAAATTGCCAATGCCCACATGGGGACCAAATTTAAGTGAACTTAATATGAACGAAATTTCCACTTATGTTCGCCCAAGAGCAAAGAAACAAACTTCTTGGGATGATGTGCCAAAGAATATCAAGCAAACATTTGATAAGCTTGGAATACCTAAGGCAGAACGCGAATATTTGGCAGGAGTTGGCGCACAATACGACAGCGAAGTTGTGTACCACTCCATAAAAGATGAGTTAATCAAAAAAGGTGTAATATACACCGACTTTGATAGCGCCATTCGTGAATACCCTGACTTAGTAAAAAAATATTTTTCTAAGTGCACACCACTTTCTGAACACAAGTTTATTGCCCTACACTATGCAGTATTTAGTGGCGGTAGTTTTGTGTATGTGCCAAAGGGAGTAAAACTTGACCAACCTTTGCAATCATATTTTAGACTTAACTCTCCTGAGAGTGGTCAATTTGAACACACTCTAATCATTGTAGAAGAAGGTGCAAGTTTGCACTTTATCGAAGGATGCAGTGCGCCAAAATACAGCAAAATCAATTTGCACGCAGGATGCGTAGAGTTGTTTGTGATGGATGGTGCTACTCTTAGATATTCCACAATAGAAAATTGGGCAAAAAACATGATGAATCTAAATACCAAAAAGGCAATTGTGGGCAAAAATGCAAATATGATTTGGGTGTCTGGTAGTTTTGGTAGTCACATTTCAATGCTATACCCAATGAGTATATTGTCTGGTGAAAATGCTCGCACCGAGTACACGGGTATTTCTTTTGCAGGTGCTACACAAAATTTGGACACCGGCTTTAAGGTTGTACACGCTGCCCCAAACACAAAAAGTATTGTTAGTGCAAAAAGCATTTCAAAAAATGGTGGAATTTCCACATATAGAGGACTTGTGCGCATTATGCCAAATGCAACCCATTCATCATGTTCTGTGTCTTGCGACGGATTAATGTTAGACGATATATCACGCAGTGACACAATACCTGTAAATGATGTGGGCACCCTAGATGTACAATTTTCACACGAAGCAAAAGTTGGTAAAATTAGTGAAAAGGCAATTTTCTATTTGATGTCAAGGGGTTTAACTCGTGAAGATGCAATAGCACTTATTGTGCGTGGCTTTGCAAACCCTATATCAAAAGAATTACCTATG
>JAFZND010000042.1 GCA_017553065.1 Clostridia bacterium | reverse complement strand
TATGATTATGAGTTCTATAATCATTACTATAAAGCGCTACTGATACACCTGGCTTAAATGCAATAGTGGATTTAGAAGTTATGCTTGGATATGATTTTGATAATGCAAGCGTGTAACTTGTCTTATTTTGGTCATTCAATCCCACATAGTTACTATTGTACTGAGTAAATGTGTATGTCACATTATAATTACCAATAGTGGATAAGTACTTGTAACCACCACTATCTGTATACCATGGGTGTGTGGATGAGAAGTTTGCCACTGTATTCACACTGGTTGTGCTATTTGGCACCCAATATGTGTATGTGGCACCCATACTGCCACTATAACCATCAACTGTGGTCGTACTATAATTGTTGTTTATTGTGCCACTAGCAAATTGCACTGTGCCTACCCATGCACTTTCCCAATGAATATAGTGATTAGAATTACCAACTACGGTAAAGCTAGTGATTTGATTTCCACCGCTTGATTCATCCCAAATTCCATTAAATATACTTGTACTACCACTAAGATTGGTGTTACTAAACTTGGCTGGTGTGTAACCAGTGATATCTGTGTAACTAAGAGTTACATGTGAATTTAGGTTTACATAATGCCATTTTGCATAATCGTGCACAGTAGTGGATCCTTCTGACCTTAAATAGTCGCTAGGTGTTACCCTGCTTGGCATTGTGACACTCGTATTGAATGGAGCATAAAGTACATATGCTGTACTATTATTGTACACTGTAATAGCATATTTTGCTATTTTTAACGTTACAGTGAGAGTAATTACTGAATCTTGAACCCTATAAACATTAGGACCAAGATAAGGTGGTGTATTAGTAATAGATGCAAGACCAACAGTACTAGTTTTACCTGAATGAGTATAACTTACAAACTCATATTTTGGTGTAAAGTACTGGGAACCATTCCAACTAATTCCATTTGAATTCTTATGAGAATTCATAATATATACATTTTTTGATGTGTATTCATTAAGATTTGTTATTATCTGACGAGGAACTCCATTTCCACTACTAAACCAAACATAATGTAAAATATCATCATAGCAGGCTGTTTGGCTAGATACTGTCCAGCTAAGGTCAGTAATTTGGCTTGTTACATCGTTTACGCCATCTGGATCCATAACTTTTATTACGTAATTTACGGTAACTGGGTTTGCTGTCCAGCGAGCACTAAATGTAAGTTGTGTAATGGTATTATAGTTCACATTTAGGTGATAGCTATCCACTGTGTTTGCAATAGATAGATTTGCAGGGCTTGCGCCTGTAGCAGAACTATCCCAACCTTGGAATGTGTAACCAGTAAGACTTGGGCGAACATAGTTTGCGCCACTCTTGCCATACATATGAAAATATTCTTCCTTAGTTACGGCAAGTGCAGTTGTGCTAAGGTTAGATGGCATATATGCCACTGTGCCTGCATAATCTGAGAGTGGAACATTTTCTTCAAAGTAAATGTAGTAAATACGCTTTACTATTAGATCTAGATCTCTATCAGATGTAAGAGTTTCAGTACCATCCACGCCACTATATGTGGTTGCTGTCTCATATCCTGTTGCACGATAGTTTGTGCTATTTGCAAGTGACCAATAAATGCTATCGCCATCTGTTGTGCGACTTTCAGTTTTCCAATTATATGTGTCAAATTTTACTCTTGTGTTATTTGCATATAGCTTTAATGTAGTACCATACACAACGCTATAACCAGGAGTGCTTAATTCATTTCCACCAGCATTGGAGTGTGACCATTTAGCAATTATTGTATTAATATCACTATTTAGCCAACCATCTCTATTTTCACCAAGTGTCAAATGAATAAGTTTATCATCAAAGAAGAACTTAATTGCTGCGTGGGATGTGATTTTTGCATTAATTGTTGTTGCATTTTCATTTGGAAGTGCTGTTGTTTCGTATGAATCATTCTCATTTGGTGTGGATGTATCTATAATGTCGTATGAATCACCAGATACACCAGTGCGTGGACGTGGCACACCAAACCAGCACTCATTGTACACAGAGTTAATACTCTCTGTAATTTCTATTTTGATATTGTATTTATATGCCACAGAAATTGTGTACTGTGTACCAGATACTTTTGCATAATCACCAGTATCTGTTTTTACATAGTAATCATGTGCTGTGCCACTACCTTTTAGTTGCTTAATGTATGTTACATGCTCTTCTAGTAGTTCTCTTTCGTTGCGACTACCTGCATTTTTATCTGTGATATAAGTAATCTTTATGACAGAGTGATTGTAATCACTGCCATCTTTGTAGTATGGCAAATCGCCTGTAATTGTATAATTGTAGTTGTTTACCTTAAAGTCGCAAACAATATACAAGTTGTCAGTAGCATTCATCACAAGTTGACTTATGGT
>JAFZND010000041.1 GCA_017553065.1 Clostridia bacterium | reverse complement strand
TCTGGTAAAACAATTGTAAAAGCTTATGTAACAGACGAACAGGGAACTTATGGTCCTACAGATTTACCAATATTAGACACTTGGTTTAATAGTTCTGTAAGATACTATGACACAAGTAATGTAGTAGGATTTAATGCTGGCAGATATTACACATTTGTTGTAAAATTTGCAAATGGTGATGATTCAACTAGCGAAATTACACTTGCTTCTGGTGAAGCAAAAATGACAATTTACAAGAGTGCAGCACCAGTGCCAGCACTTGGTAGATATTATTCACCAGATGTTCCACAAGCAGAACGCGAATCATCATTCACTAACTACATTAAGTGGCCACTACTTACATATGGTGAGTCAGGCGATTTGGACTTCTATGAAGAACAAAATTATATTGTAAAAGTGTATGATGGCAGTTCACTTAATAATTTATTAATTTCATGGAATACAGCAACAGTAGCACATCAATCATTATTTGAAATAAATACAATTGATGGTGTAAGAACAATGTGCTTTGACTTATCGGGATTGCTCACGCTAGCTAGCGACAAGAAAGACAACGTTTGGATTCAAGTGGCAGGATTGGGTGAGACATTAAATGTTGATATGACATCAATTGGTCATCCATCCACTGACTATTCAGGAGCACTAAATGTTCAAGTTCCTGTAAATAAACCAGTTGTTACAAGCACAGCTGATGAATTGAGTAAAGGTATTATCAAATGGGATAATGAATACAATTGCAATATAGAAATTGTAATGGATTACAAGTACAAAGCATATAATGAGTCACAATATAGCGATTTGTCATATATTGAGCAACTTGAAGCAGGACTTGGATATGTTCCAACTGAGTATCATTTGCCATTTGTAAGTAATAATTACACAATTAAACTTCGCTATGTACAAAGTGGATTTGCATCCCCATATAGCGATACAATTACTAGTGCTATTATGACAATGTTTGCATCTGGTGCAGGCACTGAAAGTGACCCATACATTATCTATGACAATAGTCCAGATGATGAAAACGAAACACGCAATAAGACAATTTACACTCAATTACAAAATATTTCATATTATCCAAACTCATACTTTAGATTAGAAAGAGATTTCAGTCTTCCATCCACATATACTTGGGAGATGCTAAACTTTGAATTTGGTGGTACATTTGATGGTAACTCACACAATATGAGCAATATGAAGTTGTCTGATACAAGTGCATACTCAGCAATATTTAAGAAAGTATCTTCAACTGGTACTATTAAAAACTTGAGTGTAATTTATGCAAATACACTTTCTGGTACATCATCAACAACTGCATCAATCGAGTTGGCAGGTGTTGTATATGAAAACCATGGTACTATCTATAATGTAAACCTTAGTGGAACATTCACCGTGGATTATACCAACTACAACATTAAATATGCAGGTATTGCATTCAAAAACTATGGAACAATTACAAAAGGCACAGTTTCAATTGATGCAAACCTAAGAAGTAACGCAAGCTTGCTTGCTGCAGGTGTTGCATATCATAACTATGGCACAGTTTCAAATCTTACAGCAAATGGAACACTTAGAGCTGTGACAGTGGGTAGTGCATCATCTAGTGTAGAAGTTGGTGGTGTAGTATACAACAATGCAGAAGGTGCACAAGTTGTAAATGTAAAAGTACACGAACAAATTACATCCAATAATATTGGTGGCGTGGCATACAACAACAGTGGTTTAATTGAATCAACAGGATTCTATGGTTCAATTACTGCATCTGAGTATAGCGAAGATTTACAACGCAATGAAGGCATTTGGGTAGGCGGTATTGTTGCAAACAACTTTAACAATGGTAGTATCCAAGGATGTTTTGCAGTATTTACTGAAAGCACATTAAATATCACTATTGCTTCTACATCAAATAGATCTGCAATTGCT
Source organism: Clostridia bacterium (assembly GCA_017553065.1). GTDB lineage: Bacteria > Bacillota > Clostridia > Christensenellales > UBA1242 > UBA11490. The sequence continues at coordinate 9,453 of JAFZND010000041.1, read as the reverse complement.
GGTGTAATTGCAAATATTGAGAGCATTGGTACAGGTGATTCACCATACATGAAAAATGTATATGTAAGTATCAAGGCAACAATTAGCGGTGCACCACATATCATGGCAAACTTAATTGGTAATGGCAATGCATTATCACGTATGAGAATTGAAAATTGCTTCTATTATTCAATTAACTCATATCAAGTATTTGGTACTACTGGTGGACATGGTCATACTCCTATTGCAGAAGGCGTAACAAGTGTTCCTGGTGGATTAAACAACAATCTATCTGCATATAGATTTATTGAGAATCCTCATTATCATGAAACTTATGAGAATCCTCAAACACATGAGATTGAGCCTATTACAGATACTTACGATTGTCCATTTGTAATTAGCTATATAAGTGCATAATTGCAAAAAACAATAAAAAGAACATCACACTTTAGAATTGTGGTGTTCTTTTTGTTTTGTATTATTTAAAAATATTTGATATAATTTATCATAAAGATATGAACAAGCAAAATGTATTTAAAGTAAAGTCTAATATTAAGTATTACATAATTGCTTTTTTGGCAAGTGTATTTTTTGGTCTTGTGATTACTCTTGGTATCAGTCTTTGTTTTGGGTACAAATATAGAATTATTTCAACAGATAGTATGGAACCCAAGGTTCATGTTGGTACGCTTATTATAGAAAATAAGGTAAGCTTTGATAGTTTGCAAGTGGGAGATATAATAACTTACACGCGCCCAAATGAAAAAAGTATTAAAGTTACACACAGAGTAATTGATAAAAATGAAGATGGTACATTGGTTGTAAAGGGTGATAATCCAAACCATGCACAAATTGATGAAGTAACTAAGGACAACTACATTGGCAAAGCACTAATATTAGTTCCAAACATCAGGGAATTTTTTGATTGGATTTATGCCAATATGTTCTTGCTACTATATGATTTACTTGTAATTGTAATCACATATCAAATATTATTTTTATAAAAGAGCGAATTATGGTCGCTCTTTTTGTTTAAAAATATAATAACACTAGTACAAATAATTCAATCAATTGATTATTTCTCATATATATAATATAATAAATATGTTAACTATAAGGATATAATATGCTTAAAATATATAATACTTTAAAAAGAAAAAAAGAAGAATTTGTTCCAATTACTAAGGGCGAAGTAAAAATGTATACTTGCGGTCCTACTGTTTACTATTATCCACACATAGGCAATATGCGTGCTTATATTTTTATGGATACATTAAGGCGAGTGCTAAAATATAATGGTTACAAGATAAATGGAGTAATGAACATCACAGATGTTGGACACTTAACATCAGATAGCGATGACGGCGAAGACAAGATGGAAAAGGCATCTAAGCGTGAAAATAAATCGCCTTGGGAAATTGCCAAATACTATACAGATATTTTCTTTGGCGATTTAAAACTACTTAATATTGACACGCCAGAGCACATCACAAAAGCAACTGAATATATTCCTCAAATGATTAAATTTATCCAAAAATTGGAGAAGAAAGGTTACACATATATTATTGATGATGGTGTATATTTTGATGTGTCCAAATTTGGTGGATATGGTCAACTAAGCAGAAAAGATATGGATGAAGTTGGTGTTGCGCGTGTAGAAGGAAGCAAAGAAAAGCACCACCCATTTGATTTTGCTCTTTGGAAATTTGTGCCACAAAGTCACATTATGAAATGGGATAGCCCATGGGGTGTGGGTTGCCCTGGTTGGCACATTGAATGTTCAACCATGAGCAATGACATACTTGGCGAATATATTGATATTCACACAGGTGGCATTGACCACTTACCAATTCACCATGAAAATGAAATTGCCCAAAATGATTGTGCAATGGGTCATCAAGTGGTGCATTATTGGATGCACAATGAATTTGTGCTTGTAGATAATGGCAAAATGAGTAAAAGTTTAAATAACATTTACACAATCAAACAATTACAAAATATGGGATATGAACCACTTAGTTATAAGTTCTTTGTACTAAATAGTAATTATGGCAAAAAAATAAACTTTACTTTTGACGGATTAAAAGCAGCGCAAGTAAGTCTTGATAATTTGCGCAAGCTAATTCAAGAACATAAAAATGGCGCTATAAAAATCGCAAAAGAAAAACTTGATAGATACAAAGAAGAATTTGTGCAAGCAATAAATGATAATCTAAATACTCCACTTGCGTTAGGTGTATTATTCAGTATGCTTAAAAATGAGCAAAAGAGTGCTGATATTTACTCACTTGCATTAGATTTTGATAAAGTATTTGGTTTAAAACTAGATGAAGTAAAGATTGAAAATGTTGATGTACCAAGTGAAGTTCAAGCATTGGCACAAGCTCGCTGGGAAGCAAAACTTGCAAAAGATTGGGCACAAGCAGATAAATTGCGTGCAAAAATTAGTGAACTTGGCTATGAGATTAAAGATAGCAAAGATGGATTTGAAATAGTTAAAAGATAAACCTTTTAGTTAAAAGGAGAAACACATATGAAATTAGATTTTAATTTAGCTACTTTTATTGTAGGTATTATGTCGCTTGTTGGTGTGGTTGCAAATATAATCGTAACAACAATAATCAACAAACAAAAAAGATATACCGATTTGGTTACACAACGCAGGTTGCGCACATTTCAACACATTATTGACTGCTCTAGTAATTGCATAAAATCAATGTATGGCGTCATGACAGAAGGGTGCGATGACAATATGTTGTTGCAAATATTTGTAGAAAACAAAACACAAATTTTTTACAATACAAACTACAAAGCCCAAGCGGAAAAGGGATTAAGAGAAGCATTGACATTATTGCAAGATTTGTTAGTTAAGTATGTTACAAATAAAAAGGCACTAACCAAAAGTCAAAAAGAGAAAATTTTTGATACAATGAAAAAGGGAGTGGATTATTATCAAGCAATATCTGGTGTGTATTGCAAGAGTGAATGGGTTAGAATTAAGCAAACATCACTTTCTGCAAAAGACAATATGGACACACAACATGAATACTTTGATAGACTAAAAGAAATTGAAAAAGATATTGAACCCAATAAAAAAGCATTGTACGAAAATACATTTGAAAACATTGTTAAATAAATAAAATCTCAGATGAAAATATCTGAGATTTTTATTTTGCCATATTCAAATTTAGTTAAAATATTGCAATTTTTATTGAAAATGTGGTGTTTTTTGATATAATAATAGTATGGAACACTATTTTATACCCCGTAAGTATGATAAAAAAGATATCCTAGAATATGGTGCAGTTTTATTTGGCAGGCCATATACTTTTTACTCGTTAAAAGGATTGTTTAGTTATCAAGGGGTAGATGAAGGCACAATGGCACTCCTTAATGCTATCATGAAATCGGGCGAAGACATTCATGGAAATGTGCTAGACCTTGGCTGTGGTATTGGCGTCATTGGTATTGTTCTTGCTAAAAATTTTAAAATAAATTTAACCATGAGTGATGTGAATAGTAATGCTATTGATATTGCGTCAATGAATGTTCAAAAGTATGGCATAAGTGCAAAAGTGGTGGAAAGTGATTCATTTGAGAACTTAAAAGATAGATATGAATATATTATTAGCAATCCACCAATTAAGGCAGGCAAGCAAGTACTATTTGATATGGTGCTAAAAAGCTATTATCACTTATTTAAGGGTGGTAAAATAATACTTGTTATTCGCAAAGACCTTGGAATGGAAAGTTTGAAAAAAGCAATGTTTGAACGATTTGGTAATGTGAATATATTATCTCGTGATAAAGGATATTACATTTTGGAAAGCGAAAAGTGGGATGACATTACCATGGCAGATGAGATTGATAAAAAACAAGATATATTCAAAAAAATCGAATATATAGAAGAATTGAATACAGATATATATGAAAGATAAAAAGAAGAACAAAACTTTGTTCTTCTTTTTTAATTGCCCTCTTCAATAGGGGCATTTTTACTAAATTGACTATTGTATAGTTCGCTATAAAAACCATGCATTTTCATAAGCTCGGTGTGTGTTCCTTGTTCAATGATGTCGCCGTCTTTCATAACCAAAATTAAGTCAGCATTTCTAATGGTGGATAGCCTATGTGCAATAATAAAACTTGTTCTGCCTGCAGTTAATTCATCCATTGCTTTTTGAATCAATTCTTCTGTGCGCGTATCTACACTAGATGTTGCCTCATCGAGTATAAGCATAGGTGCATTTTCTATCATTGCGCGTGCAATGGTAAGCAATTGTTTTTCACCAGCGCTAAAACTTTCATCTTTTATGACAAAGTCATAACTTCCTGGCATGGACTTAATTATATGGTCCACATTTGCCGCAATGCAAGCACGTTCAATTTGTTCGTCTGAGGCCCCAACATTGCCAAATGTTAGGTTTTCTTTTATTGTGCCCTCAAATAGCCATGTGTCTTGCAATACCATACCAAACAAACTGCGCAATTGTGCGCGCGTCATGTCTTTAATGTTTATTCCGTCAATTTTGATACTACCGCTATTTACTTCATAAAAGCGCATTAGCAAGTTTACAAGTGTTGTTTTGCCAGCGCCTGTTGGGCCAACTATTGCCACTTTTTGACCAGGCAACACATGTTGATTAAAGTTATGGATAATTTCTTTATCTTTTACATAGCCAAATTTAACATTTTCAAAATTAACATCGCCTTTAAATACTTGGTCAAAGTATGGCTTTTTGCTTTCATCACTTTCTTCTTTTTCGTCAAGTATTTCAAATATACGTTCTGCTGCTGCCACAGTTGTTTGTATTGTGGTGCTTACAGATGCAATTTGTGTGATATTATCATTAAAGTAACGAGAATAAGTGAAGAATGTTACAACTGTAGCGAGGAATATAGGATTATTGATTGACATAATTCCGCCAATGACACAAATAAGTGCATACATAATATTTGATGTAACTGTCATTATTGGGTGCATAATTCCACCCAAATAGTTGGCTTTAAAATTTGCTGTAGATAAATTATTGTTAATTATATCAAAAGTTTTTAAGTGCTCATTTTCGGAATTAAACACTCTCACCACATTGTGCGCGCTATACACTTCTTCAATTTCTCCATTTATTTCACCCAAGTATTTTTGTTGGCGAATAAAGTATTTTTGAGAAATTTTGACCACAATTACTGTAAATATTAGGGATACAGGTGTGCTTGCTAGTGTAATAAGTGCTAATTGCCATGAATTGACAAACATTAAAATTATTGCGCCTATTATAAGACCTGTAGATGAAATAATAGAGCTAACAGATTCATTTAATGAGTTTGCAAGTGTATCTAAGTCGTTTGTCACGCGTGACAAAATATCGCCTGTACTTGTGCCATCAAAATATTTAAGTGGCATTTTGTTTATTTTTTCGCTAATTTTATTGCGTAAGTTTTTAGTGAGTTTTGCAGTAATGCTTGCCATAATGTAACTTTGGCATAAGTTTAGCAATGAGCTTGCTGCATATAATAAAATTAACCAAATGCCAATTTCAGCAATATGTCTGTAATTAATTCCAACTTGTTTGCCGTCAATAATTACATAGTGATTAAGGATTTCTTCACCCATCTTTTTGGTAACATTTGGGCCTAATATATAAAGCACGGTGCCAATTGCTGCTGCAAGACATGCAATTAATATAAGCCATCTATATGGTTTTAGCATGTGCATTAGCATACCAAAAGATTTTTTAAAGTTCTTTGGTTTTTCTGCCATACCTCTACCCATTGGGCCGTGTCCACGTGGTCTTGGAGGAGTGGATGTGGAATTTTTGTTTTGTTCTGCCATTACTCTAATTCCTCCTTTGATAATTGTGATAGTGCTATTTCTTTGTACACTTTGCAATTTTTAAGTAATTCCTTATGTGTTCCAAGTCCTACAATTTCGCCCTTATCAAGAACTACTATTTTATCTGCATCCATTATTGTGCCAATGCGTTGTGCAACAATAAGGGTAGTGCTATTATGAGTTACTTCTTTTAATTTTTCACGTAGTGCCTTATCTGTTTTGTAGTCAAGCGCTGAAAAACTATCATCAAAGATGTAAAATTCGGGATTGCCAACGATTGCACGTGCAATAGACAATCTCTGGCGTTGTCCACCAGATACGTTTTGACCACCTTGTGCAATTTGATAATCTAGTCCGCCTTCTAGGTTGTACACAAAATTTGCTTGTGCAATATCTAATGCTTGTGTAATCTCTTCATCAGTGGCATTACGTTTACCATACAATATGTTTTCTTTGACTGTGCCTTTAAAGAGAAGTGCTTTTTGTGGCACAAATCCAAGTTTTTCGTATAGTACGGACAATTTGTAATCTTTCACATTTACATTATCTACAATCACTTCGCCCTCTGTTACGTCATAAAAGCGAGGGATTAAGTTTATTAGTGTGGATTTTCCACTACCAGTAGAACCAATAAATGCAACAGTTTCACCTTTATTGATTTTAAGATTGATATTCTTTATTATTGATTCTTGTGAGCCCGGGTAAGCAAAGCTAACATTTTTAAATTCTATTTTGCCAAGTCTTTTAGTTTTTTCCACAGTGCCGTCTACAATTTTATTTTGCGTTGACAACACTTCGGCAATGCGTTTTGCACTTGTAACTCCTCTTGGTAACATAATAAACAAAATAGATATTATCATAAAACTCATAAGGATGTGCATGCTATATTGCGTAAATACTGTTAAATCTTGATATCCAACTATATTTTTGCCAACTAGATATGCACCAAGCCAAAATATAGCCACATACATGCCGTTCATAATTAAGTTCATTGTTGGACTTAAAAATGAAGTAGCGCGACTAACAAATAATCTTGTTTTTGTTAAATCTTCATTTGCTTTATCAAATTTATCTAATTCAATTTGTTCTGCATTGTATGCTCGCACAACTCTAAGGCCTGTTAGGTTTTCGCGTGTAACAAGGTTAATTCTATCTGTTTTTTGTTGAATTTCAGTAAATTTTGGAACTACTACAAAATACATAACAATAATGAGTGCAAACATTATTGCTAGTGCCACGGCAGTTACCCAAGAAAGAGTTAAGTTGACGTTTACCACGTTGATGAGTGAAAATATCGCCATGGATGGTGCGCGCACAGCCATGCGCATTGCCATAAATAGTGTTTGAGTAATTTGGTTAATGTCATTTGTGGAGCGCGTAATCAAACTTGCAGTGCTAAACTTATTTATTTCTTCCATAGAAAATGAGTTCACCTTGACAAATATTTCTCTGCGCAATCTTTTTGCAATATGTGTGGACGTATATGATGCTACAATGTTAGATACAAAGTTTACGCCAAACGCACCTAATGCAATACCAATCATCTTGCCAGCCACTTGCCACAAACCCTGAGTGGTGGCAGTGCCACCAGTAATAAGGCCCACAAGTGTGCCTGTGCATTTGATTATTTCCATATCTAGCCAAGAGTTAAAAACCACAAGACCAACTGCAATTGATACAAATAACCATTCTATTCCTTTTATGTTTTTAAACAATTTAATCATTATTTTCTTACGCCTTATAATTTTTATATTTTATATAACAATTATAAATTTTATGCGAATGCTTTCGTCTTGTCAAACAATAAAACATAAAGGATTGTATTTGTAACTGAAAAAACGCCAAAATACATATAAATGATAGTTAATTTATATTTTTATTGCACAATTATGGTGGTTTTGATATAATAAGGTCATTGAATAGGTGTAATTATGTTAGAGTTAAAAAATATTAAAAAAGATTATGACATGGCGGACACAAAAGTTCATGCACTAAAAGGTGTGAGCTTGTCTTTTCGTGAAAGTGAATTTGTATCCATTCTTGGTCCATCTGGATGTGGAAAAACAACACTATTAAATATTATTGGTGGTCTAGATAGATACACTTCTGGCGACTTAATAATAAATGGCGTTTCTACTAAAGAATATAAGGATAAAGATTGGGATACATATCGCAACCATTCCATTGGTTTTGTGTTTCAAAGTTACAATCTTATTCCGCATCAAACAGTGCTTGAAAACGTAGAACTTGCACTTACACTTTCTGGTATTAGTAAAGCAGAGAGAAAAGAGCGTGCCACAAAAGTGCTAGAGCAAGTTGGTCTTGGAGACAAATTGAGTAGCAAGCCAAATCAACTTAGTGGTGGTCAAATGCAAAGAGTGGCCATTGCGCGTGCACTTGTAAATAATCCAGATATTATTCTTGCCGATGAGCCAACAGGCGCACTTGACACGGGTTCTTCTGTGCAAATTATGGAAATACTAAAAGAAATTAGCAAAGAAAAGCTAATCATTATGGTAACTCACAATCCAGAATTGGCAGAAAAGTATTCTACGCGCATTGTAAAATTGCTTGATGGCGAACTTACTGCAGATAGCAAACCATATAAACCAACCAAAAAGAAAGTGAAGAGTGTAGACAAGGGCAAAAAGAAAAGCATGAGTTTTTTCACTGCACTTAGTTTGTCTTTTAAGAATTTGCTTACCAAAAAAGCACGCACAACACTTGTGATGTTTGCGGGGTCAATTGGCATTATTGGTATTGCGCTAATACTTGCAATATCAAGCGGATTTAATACATATGTAAATAAGATGCAACAAGACACGCTTTCTAATTACCCAATACAAATTCAATCTAAGTCGGTTGATTTTACTTCCGTAATTCAAAGTATGTTTATGAATAACAACACTAGTGACAGTATTGACCACAATAAAGATGGCATTTATCCAAAAGAAAATATTTCGAGTATTATCAATTCTGTTGGCGGTAGCAGTACCACAAACAACTTGAATAAATTCCACACATATTTAGAAGAACACAAAAGTGAGATAGAGCCATACATCAATGGTATTCAATATAGTTACAGTTTGTCGCTAACCGAAGGCACTGGTGCAAACACAATTGTTTCTGCTAGCGACACCATTATGCAAATGATAGAACAATATGCTGTGCTATATGTTCGCCACAATGCAGGCCTAAATTACGAAAAAATTGGTGAAAACTACAAACTTATTGGTAGTCCAAATATTGTGGTGGAAGGAACCGAAGAATATGAAAAATTTAATTCATTTTTCAACAAATATTCACCAGATTTGGATATGATTAAAAATCAACTTATTCTTAGTGCTGACCACTCGGTTACCCTAAACCAAACAAGCATATTGTATTTATCATTTAAGGTTATAGGGGTTAGTTTTAGTGGTGGTGGTATGGGTGGCATGAGTTTTAATAGTCGTGACATATTTAATGAAATGCTAGACAACTCAGTGCTACTAGATAGCCAATATACACTTGTTGGTGAAAATAGTAGATGGGCATCTAGTGGTAACGAAGCAATGATTGTGTTAGATAAAAATAGTGAACTAGACGACTATGTACTATATGCACTAGGATTGCTTAGTGAAGAGCAAGTGGATTCCATT
>JAFZND010000040.1 GCA_017553065.1 Clostridia bacterium | reverse complement strand
TTTAATTAGTGTACTCTTTCCTGCACCATTTAGTCCCACAATACCAATCTTTTCACCTGGGTTAAGACTAAAATTTGCATCTTCAAAAAGTGGTTTGTCGCCAAAATTTTGTGAAAAATTGTTAATTGAAATAATGCTCATAATTATTCATTAAATAATACTTTGAATATAATTTGCACGATGTACTAATTCATCATGTCCAAGTATTGCACAAATAGAATACAAATCTGGTGTGTTTAATCTACCTGTAAACGCATACCTTATAACAGCACAAATTTCTGCGGTATTTCCTACATATTTATCTGGATTTGCTTTGTATTCTTTGTTGTCTGTACAAAAGCCCAATTTTTGTGCCAATTCCTTAATTGATTCAAACCATGAAACCTTATCTAATTTTGCATCAAATGTTAATGCATAATTATTTATAATTTTGCATAATAATTCTTTATCATACTTTGGAAACACACTAAAATCATATTCGATTTCTGTAACAGGATTAAACATATAACTAAAGTATTCTTTTACCATGCTGTAGTAAATAATATCTTTGCGTGGTTTTGGCACATCTCTATCTATATTTAAAACTTGCAATACATAATCTTTGTTGTTTTTTAAATATGTAGCAAAGTTACTATCATACAACTTTGCCCATGCATAAGTTTTATCATACAACTCTTGTGCACTAAGGGTTGCAATGTATGACTTGGAATAGTCATTTAATTTGTCAAAATCAAACATTGGATTATTTGAACCAATTTTTGATAGTTTTAATTCAAAATCCCACACACTCTTGTTTGGATTATTTTTTGCCCACTCTTCGTAATCACTATTTACAATGTTTACAAGATAGCCAATAATCGCATCCACAGGATATCCTTTATCCAAGAAATATCTTGCATCTGCCTCTACATCTTTGCGTTTAGATAATTTGCGTTTGTTACCATTATCCAATTTGCAAAGCACAGGTGTGTGTGCATATTTTGGATGTTTAAAACCAAATGCTTCAAATAGTTCTACATGTGCCGCAACAGATTGATACCATTCTTCACCCCTAACAACTGTTGTGGTGTGCATAAGTGTATCATCCACAAGGTGTGCAAATGCATATGGTGGAATACCATTATTCTTCATAATAACAATATCTTTTGCATTGTATCTAATTTCCCTTGTTCCCTTTATTTGGTCAGTAAATTCAAAAGATTTAGATGGGTCACCCACAGATTTTAATCTTAGTGCCCACTTTTTGCCTGTCTTAATATTGTTTTCTATTTCTTCATAACTCAAATTTCTGCAAGCATCATGATCTGTAATTGTTTCGCTTTCATCCAATTCTTCTACTCTGCGCTTTAGCACATCATCCTTGCTTTCTGCTTTATCGCAAAAACATGGAAAAGCTCTACCAATTGACACTAAATGTTTTGCAAAGCATTTGTATATATCCACACGATTACTTTGCACATATGGTCCATATTTACCAACATCTGGAGTGTTGTCGCCAGTGTAGCCCTCGTCTGGCACAATATCAAAAGAAGTAAGTGCATGGTATAGTGCCGTGCCTGCATCTGCGATTTGACGCTTTTGGTCTGTATCTTCTAGGCGCAAATAAAAAGTGCCGCCTGTTGTTTTGGCAACAAAGTAATCTATTACTGCTTGATACAATCCACCAAAATGCAAATAACCAGTAGGGCTAGGTGCAAAACGAGTGACCTCTGCCCCTTGTGGCAAATCTCTTGCGGGATATTTTGCCATGTAGTAATCAATATCTTTATCTACCTCTGGGTATAATAACTCAGCTAATTTTTTGTAATCCATTGTATTCCCCTTATATAATCGTACACATTGTACCAAAAATACACTAAAAAAACAACCAAATGTATTGGTTGTTTTTATTTACTTTTTATTTAACTAATGAAAGTATATAGTTTGCATATTGTGAGAACGTGTAGTTATAGAAGTCATCAATGAAATTATATTTTGATTGCATTTCTGCAGTTTGACTATTCATAAATGTTTCTTTATCTACTGTACCATAACCAGAGCGTGCTCTGTTATATTCGTACATTTTCACTTGACCATACACATTTTCGTACAATGCAACTTTCTTATTGAATGCTTCAACAATTGCCTTGAATACTACACTTTCTTCTGTCGATAACATTGTTGTGTGTGCATTCAAAAGTTCAAATACTTTACCAGCTGAAGATGGATTAGTAGATGTTTCTAAGTTAAGTAATTCTTGCAATAATTTTGCATAGTTATTTTGTACTGTTGTATTCATTACTAAATCGTGTGTTAAATCACTTAAGTCACAATCAGAATAATTAAATGCTTTTAAATCTTCCATATATAGAACTTTTGCAACATTCAAAATCATTTCATCTTTTACGCGTTCTGTATCATCGCCATTTTTGTACGCATCTTCTTTAATTACATATTTTATATGTAAATCTTTGAAATATTCTACAAAATTTAAGCTTGTCTCAATGAAATCATTGTATGATTTTGCATAACCATTAAAGATAAATCCGTGTACATTAACGCCACCAGCTGTGGTTACACTTGTTTCAAACACATCTTTTGCTGCATGGAAAGTTGCTGTTGCTCTTTGCAATGCATCTGCACGTTTATTTAATTCTTTTGCATCTGCCTTTTCTACTTTTACGCCTTCCATAATTTTATAGAAGTTTGCAGCATGATTGTTGTAGTAATTGTATACTGCTTTCACAACTGTATCTTGTACCTTTAGTACACCATAATATCCATCGTAAACATTGTCACCTTTAGTTAATTCTGTAATATCTTCTTTAGCACGAATGTGTGCTACATTTACGTTACTTAATAAAGTGACATCATATGTTGCATCTACAAGGTATGTTAGTTCGTATTGTCCATCAACATTTTTTACATAGTACAAATCAGATTCTGCACTTACATATCTTGGATATTCATATGGATTCTCACTAGTAGTTTGCACTACTTGTCCAAGAGTTGCATAACTTGCTTGCATATTTTTGTATGTGGTATATGCGTCAGCAATTTTATCGCTCTCACCACAACCTGCTAGTATTCCAGTAGCTAAGACAGGTGCTAATAATAATGATAATATTTTATTCTTTTTCATTTTCTTTATCCTCCCCTAACTATTAAAATGCATAAGCATTAAGTAGTGCTACAGCAGTATCATATAGTTCTGTGCCGCCACCAGCACCAAATATTCTACCTTTAACTTCATTTTTTAATGCCAATGTTTCTTCATCACTACCTGTGTATTGAAGAGCATATTGTTCACTGTACTTTAGTCTAATAATCTTCGATAAGTATGTTTCACCAGTACCATCTGCTGTAGTGCTTACATTTAGTTTTGTATAGCAATCAACAATCTCTGCTTGTTCTGCTGACACTGTATCTACGATTTGCAAATATTTTGTGTAGAACTTTCCAACTGATAAATCATATTCATCATTTGCTGATGCATCTGCAGTGAAATTTTCTAGTGCAAATTTTACACTTTGTTGAAGTACATCTAGCTCACATGCTTTCACGTCAAATGCTGATTCTCCACCAAATACATATGTTGTAACGAAATTTTGTAATTCATCATTAAGTGCTGCAAGTGTTTTATTTGTATTTAGTAATGCATTGCGTACTGATTCATAGTAACTATTAAGCTGAGCAAGTTGTGCCGCGCTAGGACTAGGTTCTCCCTCTTTATAGATATTTTCATGGTATTTAATTGCCTCAGTCAATGCACTGGATAGTGTATCCAAACTGCTTGAATATGCACTAATTGCCTTATTCACAGCTTTTTGTGAACTACTCTTTACATCTTTTGCAAAGCTTGTATAGCCATAATAATAGTCATACACTTGATGCAATTGTTCATGTCTCAAAGCAAGGTTTTTGCCATCTGTTTGAACAATAAGACCAAGTTCACTATTTGCATCATAATCTTTAAGTTTACCTAGATCTTGTGTTACTGCAACTTTTTGTTCATGTGCATTTAAGTCATTCAATTTATTAAATGTACTAATGTCTGGACTTGGTTTAAATGCAAAGAAATAAATTAAGTATGCAGCCAATCCAACTATTGCTACAGCAATAAGTGTGCGAATTACATATTTCATAATTTCATTCTCCTTTTATTTAGAAACTATTGTTTCTACTCTTATAGTATAACATGCGATGTCATGCATGTCAATTATTGAATATAACTAACTGATTTTAGCACTAGTGGATATGCGGGCTTTGTTGGACCTGCCAATTTTCGATTTTTGCCGTCAATTACATTTTTCATATGCCCTGGCGCTAATCCTTTTGAACCAATTTCAATCAAAGTACCCACAATTATACGCACCATGTTGTACAAAAATCCATTGCCAGCAATTGTGAATGTATACACTTCACCATCACCATCTATACTTGCACTAGTTATAGTACGCACCATATCTTTTACTCCCGTGCCAGAAGCACAAAATGAAGTAAAGTCATGCGTGCCAATCAAATATTTCAAGCTTTTCTTTACCTTATCTATATCACACTTAGGTACTTGGAGCGCAAATTTATCATAAAATGCATTTGCATTTTTTGAGACATAAAACTTATAAATATAAGTTTTTTCTTTGGCATCATAGCGTGCATGGAAGTTTGGTGCAACAGCAACACTATGCACCCTTATACTTGCAGGCAACACACTATTTATGTAGCCAACAAAGTTCTTTGGCAAATCACCATCATAATCAAAGTGTCCCACTTGTTCTATTGCCGAAACACCGCTATCTGTTCTGCCACTAGCAACAACCTCAATTGGAACACATAAAATATTTGACAAATTGTCATTTAACACCTTGGCAATTGTTAGTTTATCCTTTTGAATTTGCATCCCACAATATTGTGAGCCATCATAACTAAAAACTATTTTGTATCTCATATACCATATAATACAATAATTTGCACAATTTTTCAATTATTTTTGTATTTACTTTTTAAGTTAAATTGACTATTTTTCTTATCTACTCTATACTAAGTGTAATGAGGTAATTATATGAAATATAATAAAATCACAGTAGATGGTAATACTGCAACTGCAAATATTGCGTATGCATTAAGTGAAATTGCCACAATTTATCCCATAACTCCATCATCAACTATGGCAGAGGTTTATGAGGATTTGTCTAACAAAAATACACAAAATATTTTTGGTGATGTTCCTAAAGTTGTAGAGATGCAATCAGAGGCAGGTGCTGCTGGTGCAATGCATGGTGCTCTTGCTGGTGGAAGTGTAGCAACCACATTTACTGCAAGTCAAGGACTACTATTAATGATACCAAATATGTATAAAATAGCAGGCGAACTACTACCAAATGTAATTCATGTGAGTGCGCGTACAATTGCCACCCATGCCCTATCAATATTTGGCGACCATAGTGATGTGATGTCTATAAGAGGCACCGGATATGCAATGCTCGCATCATCATCTGTGCAGGAATGTCAAGATTTAGCACTTGCTGCACATATTGCAACACTTACTAGCAGTGTACCATTTGTACATTTTTTTGATGGATTTAGAACAAGTCATGAGATAAACACAATTAAGAGTATTGATATCGAAGATATCAAAAAGATATATCCATATAATAAATTAAAGGAATTTAAAGCACTTGCATTAAATTCAAAAACTCCACATGCACAGGGCACTGCACAAAATCCTGATGTTTATTTCCAAAATCGCGAAGCAAGCAACAAATACTACGATAATGTTCCAAATTGCGTAGAAGATGCCTTTGACAAAATATATTCCATCACAGGCAGACGCTACCACACATTCGATTATGTAGGTGCAAAAGATGCAACAGATGTAATTGTAATTATGGGCAGTGGTGCAAGCACTGTGGAGCAAACAATAGATTATCTAAATGGTAAAGGAAAAAAATATGGCGTTGTAATTGTAAGATTGTATCGTCCTTTTGATTCAAAAAGATTTATTCAAACACTTCCTAGTAGTGTAAAACGCATTAGTGTGCTTGATAGAGTAAAAGAATGTGGTGCACAAGGTGAGCCACTATACAAAGATGTAGTGTGTGCTCTTGCTGAAGCTGGCAAACAAGTACAAGTATTTGGTGGAAGATATGGCCTATCTAGCAAAGAATTTACACCAAGCATGGTAGGCGCTGTGTATGAAAACATGACAAGCAATTCCCCAATCAATCACTTTAGTGTTGGCATCAATGATGATATTACACATAAATCATTAAAGATAACAAATGTAATTCACCCTAGTTTACAAAAAGTATATGCTTGCAAATTCTATGGCTATGGTGGTGATGGCACAGTAAGTGCAAACAAAAACTCAATCAAAATTATTACTGAAACCACTGACAATAATGGACAAGCATATTTTGAATATGATAGCAAAAAAAGTGGCAACGCCACAATATCTCACCTACGATTTGGCAAAGGTGAAATAAATTCACCATATTTAATTGATGATATTGACTTTGTGGCAATACACAATGAAACATATGTAACAAAATACAATGTTTTAAAAAATGTAAAACCAAATGGCATAGTGTTACTAAATACTTCATGGGAAGGGCTAACATTATCAAAAATGTTACCAAATCACATAAAGTTATATATTGCCAAAAACAATTTGAAATTATATACAATAGATGCATACAAAATTGCAAAAGAAATTGGTCTTGGTAACAAAATAAATTTAATTATGCAAGCTGCTTTCTTCAAACTTATTGACATTATCCCATATGATATTGCCAAAAAACAAATGAAAGATTTTGCATTTAAGAGTTATGGCAAGAAAGGTGAAGTTGTGCTTAATCGCAACTATAGTGCAATAGACAAAGCAGAAGAAAACTTAAAAGAAATACAAATTCCATCCAATTGGGCAAAGCTAACTTCATGCGAAGAATGTGGTGCAACAAGTTGCAAATACTTTAAAGAATACATTGATCCAATTCAAAAGCTTGAGGGCAATGAATTGCCTGTAAGTTCATTTAATGAACGTGGATATGTGCCTACTGGTACTACCCAATACGAAAAGCGTGGCGTTGCTACTGCCCTACCAAAGTGGGATAGCGCAAATTGTATTCAATGTAATATGTGCTCGTTTGTGTGCCCACATGGAGCAATATGACCAAGATTGATATCACTTAAAGATTGTGAGAAGGCACCATCAACCCTAACTACACTTCCAGCTTCATTAGAAGATAAATATAAATTTGTAATTCAAGTAAGCCCAGAAGATTGCACAGGTTGTGGTGTATGCGCAAACACATGTCCTGCAAAACAAAAAGCATTATCAATGTTACCTACAATGATGGTAAAAGATGAGACATTAAAAAATTATGAATTTGTATCTCACCTACCATTAGTTAAATCGCAAATATTTAAACGCGACACCGTAAAAGGTAGTCAATTTGTTGCTCCATATTTCGAGTTTAGTGGCGCATGTGCTGGTTGTGGCGAAACACCATACATAAAGGTAATTAGTCAATTACTGGGTGAACGCATGGTTATTGCAAACGCAACTGGTTGTTCTAGCATATATGGTGGTAGTTCTCCTACAATACCATACACAAAAGATGAAAATGGATATGGTCCTGCATGGGCAAATAGTTTGTTTGAGGATAATGCAGAGTTTGGATATGGAATTAAACTTGCAAATGCAAGCAATCATACAAAATTAGTAGAAGCAGTAAATAAGTTACAATCTTTCAATGAAACTAAGGATTTGAGCGTAAATTTTGATGAAAGTGACTCAAAAACACTACGCGTTGCAGGCGAAAAACTAGTAAAAACCCTAAACAACCTCAATCCAAGCAACAAAGAATTAAAAGAAGTTATTGATAAAATCAATACTTACAAAAACTGTTTTGTAAAAGATAGTATTTGGATAATTGGTGGCGACGGCTGGGCATACGATATTGGATATGGTGGTCTTGATCATATACTTGCAAGTGGCGCAAATGTAAATATATTAGTGTTAGATACAGAGGTATATAGTAATACCGGTGGCCAAGCAAGTAAATCCACTCCTCTCGGCAGCGTGGCAAAATTTGCAAGTCTTGGCAAACGCACAAACAAAAAAGACTTAGCACTAATGGCAATGCAATACAAAAATGTGTATGTTGCAAAAGTTGCAATGGGTGCAAACATGAATCAATTTGTGAATGCAGTAAATGAAGCGGAAAGATTTAATGGTCCAGCACTCATTATTGCATATGCCCCATGCATTAACCACGGAATCGCAATGAGCGAGAGTCAAATTGAGCAAAAACGCGCAGTAGATAGTGGATATTGGCATTTGTTTAGATATAATCCAACAAATAAAGGCAGCATTCAATACCCTGTATTCTCACTAGATAGCCCAAACCAACAATGAAATATGAAGATTTCCTTGCTGGTGAAACGCGATATAATAGCTTAATTAAATCTCACCCTGAGATTGCAAACGAATTATTTAAATTAGCAAGCGAAAACGCACAAGCTAAATATGAAGAATATTTGAATTTATCAAAAACACTATAAAAAATAACCCTATTCATAGGGTTATTTTTGTTTGTAATATTCAACTAATTTGTTTGAAAATTTGCCTAATATATTATCTCCTGGCCTGTACACTACAACAATATCTGAATAATTTTTCATTATCTTTTTACGCGTAGAAAACATTGATATATTCAATTTATTTTCATATATATTTTGAATATCAGTTGGTAACATTTGTTTATATGTCACAAGTGATAAATCAATGTATACTAACACACAATTATTTTTAATAACTTTTAAATTCTCATCATCGTTTAGTAGTGAATAATCAAGACACAAACATGTGTTGTCATAAGTTACAACATTTTTTACTTTGTTGCGCTCAATCTTTTTCACATAATCTAGCCCACACACTTCTATTGCTTTATCAATATCTAATAAATCAAATTTAATCAATTCTGCAATGTCAGCAAAATACATGTCAGTGGCGTCACTAAACTTATGTGCCACATCTTTTGCAAAATCGTTATTAAGGCATACAACACATATATTACTTTTCATTGCATTCTCCTTTTGCTTATTATACTTTATTTGTGTATCAAGCACAATTTAAATAAGCAAATTTCTTGTTATTTACTAATATAAAAACAGTTATTTGTATTTATTTTATGAATTTTTAGAATATCTTCTACTACTTAACTTAATTGGTCTTACAAAAATTAACAATAACACACCATAAGATATTACAACCAAAACCCAATAATCCACATGTAAATAATTATCAATGTTTTTAATTGTCATCACTTCATATCCATTGTTGGTGGAATAGTAAATAATATTTCCATCGCTTATTGTCATATTTTTGATTCAATCGTATGCTTATCGTAATTTGTATCGTATATTTTGAGTGTGTCAAATGTTTCAGTGGATGGATGTCCATAGCTATTTTCACCCACAGATATTGCCACTCTTTCTGGCTCCAATTCTTCTAAAAATTCATATGAAGAAGATGTATTACTACCATGATGACCAAGAATAAGCACATCAACATTAGGTAAATCGTATGAATTTACCACAAAGTTTTCAATATTTTTGCTTGCATCCCCCGTAATGCAAACTTTAAGATTATCATCGCCAAGCACCATTACCGGGCTATAATCGTTTACATTGTCATACACATCATATTCTGGCGAATACATTGTAAGTAGCGTTACACCATTATTTTTAATTTGTAAATCTGCTCTACTTGTAACAATTTGCTCCT
>JAFZND010000039.1 GCA_017553065.1 Clostridia bacterium | reverse complement strand
CGGTACTGGTGCAAATATTATTAACAATACAGTGTCAAATAATCCTTGTATTGCAGCTAAAACGTCAGGTACAACAATTACTTACGCGGGCGGTGTTGTAGGTAATACAGCAGGTAATAATACCATTACGGGCAATACTGTAAAAATGGAAATTAGGGTTTCAATTGATGATACTAACACCAAAGGTAACACATTATATCTTAAGAATGTTGAAATAAGTGTATCTTTTACAAAAAACATGAGTGCTTCATGTAAATTTAATTGTAATATTTCTCAAAATACAAGCAAAGTATGGGATAGGAATGTTGACTTAACAACAAACGAAAAGATAACCACATGGTTAAGTGGTAAGAATATTCACTACATAGCCGGCAATCTTGGTGATAGTACTTCTTACATTTATTCCAATACAATTAACTCTTCGTCAAAGATACAAGTAAAAGATACGTATTATAAGTTTGAAGCTGAATTAACCGATTCATCTGCATCAACGACAGAAGGGCGCCCAGATGATGCAGACACTTATTATGTGTTATATGCTCAAATTAAATTAACGAGATACAAATATAACTACACTAGGATTAGTTCCACATATACAGATAGTTCTAGTCCATCTACAAATTCGAGTTGGAGAGGGTGGTCTTGCAGCGCATGGAATTATGGGAGCTATGAGGCATGTGTAGATTCATGTGTTTCAAATTTAACTACATGCTTTAGAGATGAGACAACATATTTTTAACCACAAAAAACAAGAGCAATTTGCTCTTGTTTTTTTGCTCTCGCATGTGCGCGCGAAGTCATTAAGATATATGCGTGTGTGCGCGTGCGCAAGCAGAAGTAGTGGGAAAAATGTGTAAAATTACATTTTACAAAAAAGTTTATTTTTCTCATTGACTTGATTTAGGCACTTGTGATATACTATACTAGCATAGTATCATTTAGAAGTGTGCCCTAATGCATTTTCATAGCACTTGATGATCAGATATTTTAGTCCTTGCCGGTATCCCTAAATATAATATATTTAGGCTTAATACGTGGGAATTATTAGTTAGGCAAAAATGGTATATACAATTTAATAAAAAGGAGAACAAACTTTTTTTATGCTAGATACCAAAAATATCAAAAAAGTAAAATATGGCAACAATGAGCGTTACACATTTGGCAAAGTGAAAAACGTACCCGAATTGCCATACTTGCTAGAGATTCAAAAAAACAGTTACAAAAAGTTTATTGAAAAAGGTATCCAAGAAGTATTAGAAGAATTTTCGCCAATCACTGATTATGCAGGCAAGGCGGAAGTATATTTTTTGGGCTTTACTCTAGAAGACAAACCAAAACTCAGCAAAGCAGAAACAAAGAGAAAGAGTGCAAACTACACTGTTGCTATGAAAGCAAAAGTGCGCCTAGTTATTAAAGAAACAGGTGAAGTGATTGAAAGTGATGTGTTCCTTGGTGATGTTCCTTACATGACAGAAGAAGCAACATTTATTTTCAATGGAATTGAGCGTGTGTGCGTTAGCCAAATTGTTCGTAGCCCAAGTGTTTACTTTAGCAAAACAGTAGACAAAACAGGCCGCGAGATTTTTGCATCCACATTAAATCCACGTCGTGGTAGCTGGCTCGAGATAGAGCAACGTGAAAAAGACCCAACATCTCTTCGCGTGGCACTAGATAAGGGTGGAAAGCTTAGCCTTGGTGTGTTCCTAAAATGTTTTGGTTACACACGTGAGCAAATTTTGGATATGCTTGGCGACAACGAAATCATCAAAGGTACTCTTGACAAAGATGGCATTGAGACACAACACGATGCATTGATTGAATTGTCTCGTCGTACCCGTCCAGGTGAAATTCCTAGCGCAGAAGCAACCAAACAATACATTTTTAGTCAATTCTTTAGCAATCAAT
>JAFZND010000038.1 GCA_017553065.1 Clostridia bacterium | reverse complement strand
GCTTTTGACATTTGGGTAAACAAATCAATATGTGCTTGCACACTAAGAATACTTGTTTTTGCAACATATCCATTGCGTAGTTTATTGTAAAAATCAATATATTCTTGCTCTGTTTGAAAATTGTCTAGGTGCTCGGTAAGCACATTATTTTTTTCTAATGTAAAAGTAAGTGGCCCTACCCATACACCAAGCTTTTTCATTTCATCTGCATACAAATCTGCAGTGCTATCTGTGGATACCACAAATTTTGCTTCTTTCATATAAAATTTCTCCTTATTTCTTGTGTATAAATACCCTTTTCTCTTCTTGTATAATTTCATTATTTTGCAAATAATTTACTAGCAATCTGCGTGTTTTTGATTCATTATAAGGCATGCGATATGCCGTAATTGCAAGTGCAGATGATATTGCTATAAATACAGGCAACAATGTACCAAATGAGCCAAACAAGATTGCAACTGCCACACTCATACCACATGCATATTCTCTTTCCACCAATGCTCTATTGCTCATGCCAAGTATTCTAATCTTTGCAAGTAAATTTTGAAACATAAATAGTGGAAGTAACCCATAGGCAAATCCAACTACTGCAAATAATACATATAACAAATACACATTTTGTGCAAAAGCTATACCCATTACTCCGCCTGCCATAATAAGCGAGCATGCAATAACCCAACCCGTGGTATCTTTCTTATCAAACAATATACCAAATAAGTATGCACCAATTCCATATGCACCATTATATACTGCGGTAAATATACCAGCTTGCGAATAATTTCCTTGACCTTTTACCATTATTAGCAACATATAAGCTGTGGTTAATGCATCCACAAAGCAATACAAAAAGTAAGTAACCATATATGATGCAATAATCTTTTTGCCAACTTTTACACCTTGATTAAAGCGTTTTTCATTTTTCTTGGAAGCTTCACGTGCATTTGATGTAAAGTCTTTATTAAAACCTACTTGATTTACACTCTTGAAGTAGTACACAAGCAATGGTATGCAAGACACAGCATAAATGCTAAGGGATATTATTATAACTGTAACTTTGGATATATCAAGTATGTAACCACCAACTATAAATGCAGCAAGAGTACCTATTTGTTCAAATAACCTTGTAAGTCCAATGCCATCACCTGCATTTTCTAAGGTTGAGTAATTATATATAACTTCTTTTGGCAAATTTTTGAATGCTTCACTAGCACCATAAAAGAAGACAGCACCTACTATACCCACCCATAAATATTTATCTATTAGTAGTATGGATACACTATATAAAATTATAGGAATAATTCGATACACAAGACTAAGTTGTGGTTTGTTTAAAAATAAATTTTTAAATAAATAGTTTACAATTGTTCTAATAACATATTGCAAAGAATATGCAATAATACCATACAACAATTTACCTGTTGCATTAAAAACAATTAGCGGAATAAATGCTCCCACTAAATTTGTGGCGATATTAGATAACAATTTATGTAGATTTAATAACTTTACTTGCATAAAAAAATCTCCATCTGTATTAGTATAATAAAAAACATTTTTTTTGTAAAACAAAAAAAGGAAGATAGTTGGCTCTATCTCCCTTTGAAAAATGGAAAAACATTTTATTTATCATAAAATGCATTATTATAATAACATAAGTATTTTCATTCGTCAATACCCAATTTTATCAAAAAGTGTCTTTTAGTAGCGTATTTAAGGCAAAATTGTTAATTAATGCTATCCTTATTCCGCGTGACATTATTATTATAATATTGCCAGAATTGGGATATTTGCAAACAGATTTTATTTTGATTATTATTTTG
>JAFZND010000037.1 GCA_017553065.1 Clostridia bacterium | reverse complement strand
TGTATATTATATCTAAAAACAATCAAAAGTCAATTGTTTTATGCAGGATTCCAGTCCATTTTTTTGCCTGCTAATATATGAACATGCAAATGTGGCACTGTTTGGCCAGCATCGTCACCTTGATTGATTACAAGTCGGTACCCATCGTCCAAACCCAATTCACATCTAAGTGATGCTAATTTGCGCAAGCATCTGCCAAGCAATTCTGCACTCTTTTCATTTTGCTCATGAAGATATTTGTAGTGCACCTTTGGAATAAGTAACATATGCACAGGTGCTTTTGGATTGATATCATTAATGATAATCATATCTTTATCTTCATACACTATTTTTGTTTCAAACTCTTTTGATACAAATTTACAAAATAAACAATCGTCCATATTTCACCTCATCACTATCAATTAGTATTATAATACTAAAAAACATATTTTCAAAATAAATGTTATATAATTTTAGCTAACATTCCATCATTTAGTGGTTTTACTACTTCTACACCAATTAACTCATTTTGCTTGGTATCTTTTGGCAAATAACACTTAATGTAATTCTCGGTGTAACCAACAACATAGTCGCCCTCAATGTCTTCGGTAAGTACAACAAAATGTTTGCCTATATTATTTGCAAAATATTGTTGTTCTAATTCATACCCAACTTTGGAAAGAATACAAACTCTATCTTTCTTTTGCTTAGGGGTGCAATCGGTAAAATTATACGCCACTGTACCCTCTCGTCTGGAAAATGGAAATACATGAATTTTGCCAAATTTGGCTTTTTTGCACAAATCAACTGTATTTAAAAATTGTTCTTCTGTTTCGCCTGCAAAACCCACAATTACATCTGTGGTAATATTTGCATTTGGAAAATATTTATAAATTAGGTTTACCTTTTCTAGATATTGTTCACGAGTGTAATGCCTATTCATTCGTTTTAATGTTGTATTATCACCACTTTGCAAACTTAAATGAAATTGTGGACAAAAGTTTGGCATGGCAAGTAGCGTTTGCATAAATTCATCTGTTACAACATTTACTTCTAGCGAGCCCAGACGCACGCGCGCAGGCACACTACCCAACGCTTTCATAAGTGAAGATAGACTTGGCTTATAGTCAGAAATATCCACACCCGTAATAACAATTTCTTTGCATGTTTTAGACAATTCATTTGCTTCTTTTACACACTCATTTAAAGCCCTACTGCGAGACCTACCACGAAGATATGGAATAAGGCAATATGTGCAAAAATTGTTGCATCCATCTTGCACTTTTAGATATGCCCTAGTAGTAGTAATAAGTGGGCTATGCAAATTGCCATAAACACCTGAAAACTCCGCAATATTTTTTACATTTGAATTTATGTAATTTAAGATATTTTCTTTGCCTTCATTACCAATGATTGCAGTAACGCCATCACGATTAAATTGACTTAAATTGTTTTGACTAGCACAGCCACAAATAATCACTTTTGCGTTGCCATTTAATTTGCGTACCTTTGTGATATATTGCCTACTCTTTTTTTCACTTTCGGCAGTAACTGCACAAGTGTTGATTATGTATAAATCTGCATATTCTAAATTGCTAACCACTTCATGGCCAGCATTAGACAAAATATTTGCCATGCAATCGCTTTCGTATTTATTTAATTTACAACCAAGAGTAAGAATACTAATTTTCATAATTCCACTCTCCTAATAAATACATTACAACTGCGCTAAGCGATATGGCTGCTGTCTCTGCCCTAAGTATTCTATTACCTAAGGTAATAGATTTGCCACCTGCACTTACTATTGCATCTATTTCATCTTTGTCAAAACCACCTTCACTACCAACAATAATTGCAATATTTTTGTATTTAGAAATATCACTATTTAGTGGCATTGTTTTTTCGCATTCATTAGCAAATATTACTAAATCATACTCTTTTAGTTTATTCACCATTTGATTAAATTTTAGTGTTTGCTCTACACATAGTGGCACACTGCGACGGCATTGCTTTGTAGATTGATTTGCAATTAGTTGCAATTTATCTGCTTTGCCATTCTTATCTTTGGCTGTGATAAATTTACTTTCAAATGGTACCAATTTGCTAATGCCAAGTTCAGTGCATTTTTGCACAATTAAATTCATGTTATCACTCTTTGTAAGTGCTTGAAAAAGTGTGACACATACCCTTGGATCTGCCATATTTTTAGTGCTATTCAAAATTACTAATTCTGTGCTATTTTTGGTGGTTTTTGTTATCTTTGCATGGTAGTCAAAACCATCGCCTGCATTAAGGATAACTTCTGTACCTTCTTGAAGTCTAAGCACATTGTGCAAGTGATTGTGTTCTACCCCTGTAAGAGTAACATTATTACCATCAATTTTATCTACTAAAAATCTTTTCATAACACAAAAATTATAACATATAAATAAAAAAATCGCACCATTTTTAGTGCGATTTAATTTAAATATTTTGAATATCTTTTAGGTATGTTTTATATCTGGAATAATTATTGATGCTTTGTGTTTGACTAATTTTTTGCAAAGCAGCTTTTTCTTCCTTAGACAAATTCTTAGGTGTTTCTGCAATTACTGTAACAACTATATTACCATAAGTATTGGAATTAAGGTGTTTGATACCTTTTCCCTTTAACTTAAATACTGTGTTACTTTGAGTAAGTTCTGGGATTTTGAGCATTGTATAACCATCTGTGAGAGGTACTTCTACTTCTCCACCTAATAATAGCGTAGTAAATGGCACATACAACTTCAAATTCAAATCAAAACCATCTCTATCTAGAACTGGATGTGGAAGCACAGTGACAATTATGTGCAAATCGCCACTTTGTCCACCACGAATACCTGCATTACCTGCACCACGCATGGTGAGCACTTGACCGTCATCAATACCTGCCGGAACATTAACTGAAATGGTGCTATTTACCTTGTTATAGCCATTTCCATTACAATGTTCACACTTTTCATCTACAATTTTACCTGTGCCATTACATGATTTGCAAATACCTTCTCTAATCATGCGCCCAAGCATTGTATTTTCAGTATATCTTACTGTGCCTGTGCCATTACATGTGCTACATGTATGCAATTTTGTACCATCTTTTGCGCCTGTACCATGACAATGTTCACAATTTTCCACTCTTGTGATATTAATATCTTTTTTGCAACCAAATACTGCTTCTTTAAAGGATAATGTCATTTTTACTTGCACATCATCACCACGAAGTGCAGTTGTTCTAG
>JAFZND010000036.1 GCA_017553065.1 Clostridia bacterium | reverse complement strand
CATTTGAAAAAGCAAAAGCAGAACAACCAGCTGCTGAATAATTTGTATATTATTTTATAAATTATCTAAATTTGTTTTACTAATTTAATATAACCATCAAATATTAAGCAAATAAAGTAAGCCCAAAAATTTTTCTTGGGCTTTTTCTTTTTTGAATACAAAAAAATATATCGCAATTGCTTGCGATATATTTTTGTTTTAATTATTCAGAAATGAGTGATAATACTACTTCTGGTACAGGTAGACCATTGCGTACTAATTCGACTGAGCTACCACTTAACTTCCAATATGTCTTTGTAATTCCACTTGGTAACAACCAGCTGGATGATGCAAAGCCATTGTCAGTAAATGCTTTTGCTCTTGCTTCTAAATCGCTTTGAGTAGTACCTGTGCTATTGAATGTAGCAACACCCTTTTGGTCTTTCACTTCACCTTTTACTACACTATACATGCAACCTTGTACATAACCTGCACCTGTTGCTTCTGGTTTGTCAGAGGTTTTCATATGTGTTTCAGATGTTGAGTAGCATAATTTGCCAAATTCAAATGAAATTGTTACATATGATCTTGCAACTACACCTGCTACTTGTTGTGAACTACTGCTTGTTGATGGATTTCTCATCAATGTTACAGCAAAACCAAAGTTACGTGAGCCAGTGAATTTCACATTAGCACCACAATCACTAATTACACCAGCAATGATTTCGCCTGCAAAACCACCATTGTCAGTACCACCAAGTGTTACATTTTCAACATAGCTTGCAACTACACTTGCGTGTAATTTTTGATTTGCTTCAAATTCTGCTTTATCATTTACTTTTACAGCAATACCATCTACATTCATGTAACCAACTAAACCACCAGCTACAAATGTTCTTACCATATTGCCTTTAATTGAAATGCTGCAATCTTTTACTACACAACCATAAATGCTATATTGTGCTTCATATTCTTCTTCTGTGTTGTATGATTTGATGTTGTTATAAGATTCTCTTAATACACCAGCAATACCACCAGCATATGTTCCGTTACTATCAGAAATTGATAATCCTGGAATTGTAATATCCATACTTACATAGCATTTGTGAATCTTACCACTTTCGTTTGATCCAACTACGCCACCGGCAACCATGTAATTTACACTATCAATATTTGAATCGTGATTTGTTACATCAATTCCATAGCCAGCTTCTGTATCTACTACTGCACTTGTAATAAGGCCTGTATTTACACCAGCTACGCCACCAGCATACACTGTGCGTTTTGTGCTACCAAGTACTTCACCAATTACTACGCTTACTTTATCAGCAACATTTGTAGTTACAATGCTACCACCATTATATGCTACAACGCCTGCTACAAACACATTCTTAATGCTTGAGCATGCTTCAATTGTTGTACCTTCTACGCCTTTTACTACGCAATCTTTAATTAAACCATAGTTGTATCCTGCAATACCGGCTACAGCAATTCTGCCTTGAAGATTTGCATCTACTACTTCTACGTTTTCAATAATAGCTGTTTTAATTTGAGATGTACCATTGTATGCTGCTACTACACCAACAATGTTGTGGTCTGTTTCAGATGCAACTGATACATTTTCTAGTGTTGCAGTGAAGTTTGCAAATTTCAAATCTGATACTTTTGCATTGCTGCCAAGTGTATCAATAAATCCTGCATTCTTAGCTGTTGCAACAACTGTCAAGTTACTAATTGTTGGACTTGTGCCAGAACCTAATTCACCTTTTACTTGATGGATAAATGGTTGTTCTGGACTTCCAAGAGGTGTCCATACTCTGCCTGTCATGTCAATATCATTTTTAATTACAAATAATATTACTTCGCCAGCAGCTGCATGTTCTACATCGTCATGCATTGCTAGTAATTGATCTGCATTTGTAATTTCTACAATTTTATCAACATTATTGATACCATCACTAGATGTTGAATCAGAATATGTCAAATATGGGTAACCATTGTTTACTGTACTTAGCATACCCCAAACATTATTGAAGTCCCAAGTTACATCTTCATCATATACTCTCTTATATGAACCATCTTGATATTTCCATTCGTAATTATATGATTTATATGTTTCTTGTGTTTTTAATTCTTCTGCAGATTTTGATACTGCTGTGTACACATCATCTACTGGAAGATATTTTTCAAAGTTGTTTGTAATTTCAATTGTGTCTGTTTCTTCTTTCATGGTGCTTAGGTAATAGTTGCCAGCAATTGTGTTAACTCTTACTGCACCTTCGGTAATTTCACTTGTGAATTTACCAGTGTAATTTGTATGAACAATACCAGCAATATATAGTGTACCAGTACCTTTCATATCAATGCTAATTGCACTATAGCAATTCTTAATATTTGCGCCATCTGAAAGTTTTACTTCTGTCATTGTGTCTGTATCGTTATAATCATAACCTGCTACAGAATCAATGCCCAATGAAATATTGTAGTTTACAACACCTGCAAATGTTGTAGGAACATCACCTGTAAGTGTTACTTCACCTACGCTGTAACTATTTACCACTGTACCGCCAATATTTTTAGCAACTACACCAGCAACTAATGAACCTTTAATACCAGATACTACTGGCTCATCACCACTAAGATCTGTATGAGTAAATTTAACATTTGCACTTACTCTATCTACTCTACCTGAATCTTGTTTGTTTAATTCTACATCTTTTTCATTTACAGCTACAACACCACCAATGATTGCTTGTGCGTTATCGCTGTTTACAGAAACACTTTGAACATTTACACGGCTAATTGTACCTTTGTTAAATGCTGCAATGCTACCAACATAATATTCACCAGTTGTGCCGGTAATATCAATATCTACAGAATCTAATACTACATTATCAATTGTACCAGTAACTGTTGTAA
Source organism: Clostridia bacterium (assembly GCA_017553065.1). GTDB lineage: Bacteria > Bacillota > Clostridia > Christensenellales > UBA1242 > UBA11490. The sequence continues at coordinate 239 of JAFZND010000036.1, read as the reverse complement.
ATAAACCTAATGCTGTTGCACTGTCTGCTGCTTCTGCACTTAGTGTTAGGTTTTTAATAGCAAAACCATTACCACTAATCTTACCAGTAAATGCATCTTCTACAGGAACCCATAGACCACTACCACCATTTACAGTTGAGCAATCAAGGTCAGTAACAATTTCATAATATGAACCCAAGTCATATTTGCTATTCTCACGACCAATAGAATACAATTGTTCAGCTGTGCTGATTTGATAT
>JAFZND010000035.1 GCA_017553065.1 Clostridia bacterium | reverse complement strand
TTTGTGCTAATAAAATTTTTAAAGCATTATTTAAAGCATAAGCAGGCAAGATGTAGCACTTATGATGTTACAATAACAATTGACGGCAAAAAGTATTACATAAGGGGGTTTTTAGATAGTGGAAACAGATTGTATGACGACAATAAACCAATTGTGGTAATTTCCTTTGCTTGTTTTTGCAAAATGTTTAAAAATTTCCCATTTGACAAAATTATGCTAGATAGGGTAAGTGGAGTAGATTTAAAAAATGCACATTACATAAATGTTGTCACTGCCACAAGTAGTGCAAAAATGCTTGTGTTTAATTGTGACAGTATTCAAATTTGTCATGACGACATAAATATTCAAAAATCAAATGTTGCTATGGGTGTGAGCAAAAAGAATTTTAGTCAATTTGAATGTTTGTTGCATGAAGGATTGCTATAAAATGGGGGTGTGATATGCTAAAACAAAAAATAATTAAACTTTTAGAACATATTGTGCATTGCACCATGTTTGATGAAGATGGTTTTGTAATGTATCTTGCGTCTGGGGAGGCATTGCCACCAGCATTGTCAGCAGAAGAAGAACAAGAGCTAATTATGCAATTGGATAATAATAGCGAGTTTGCAAAGCACAAGTTAATTGAACATAATTTGCGCCTTGTGATATATATTGCAAAAAAATTTGAACGTAATGGTGTGGAGCTAGAAGATTTAATTTCAATAGGTAGCATTGGACTCATTAAAGCTATAAATAGCTTTAAAGGTGAAAAAAATATCAAAATTGCTACTTATGCTAGCAGGTGTATTGAAAATGAAATACTTATGTATTTACGCAAAATTGCTAGGCAAAAGGGCGAAGTGTCATTTGATGAAACGCTTTCCACTGATGGTGATGGCAATGAATTAGTTCTTGGTGACTTGGTTCCTAGCACAGAAGATTTGCCACAAGATGATCTGGAAGATAGTGTGGAAAAGCAAATGCTCATGTCAATTATTGATGGACTAAATCCAAGGGAGCGCGAAATAATGATTATGCGCTTTGGATTAAATGGTAAAGATGAAATGACGCAAAAAGAAGTTGCAGATGATTTGGGTATTAGCCAAAGTTATATTAGTAGGTTGGAAAAGAAAATTGTAAGTAAAATCAAGCGTGAAATGTTGCGACAAGCATAAAATTATTGTGCGTACTAGCCACATTCATAAATTAAGGTTAAATTGTGTGCATATTGTACTTGTTTTTGGAAAATATACCATAAACGAGGTGATGTGCATGAAAACTGCAGTAGTAATTACGGGTGTAAATACCAATAACTTACCAAAACTTAGTGCAAAAGAGCAAGCCGAACTAATGACTAGAATTAAAAATGGCGATAAAGATGCTAGAGACAAATTTGCAATAGGCAATATGCGCCTTGTGTTATCTGTTGTCCAAAAATTCAAAGAGCGTGGTGTTAGTGACGATATCTTTCAAGTTGGCTGTGTGGGCCTTATGAAGGCAATAGATAATTTTGATATTTCTGTTGGTGTTAAATTTTCCACATACGCAGTGCCAATGATTGTGGGTGAAATAAAAAGATTTATGCGCGATAACAATTCTATTAGGGTAAGTAGAAGTTTGCGTGATATAGCATACAATTTACTAAAAGCACGTGAAGAATTGCAAAAAGATAGCGATAGGG
>JAFZND010000034.1 GCA_017553065.1 Clostridia bacterium | reverse complement strand
TTAGGTATTGCGAGCAGCAGCACTCCTTGCCACAAGCACCAATACCACCAATGCGCTTTGCATGGTCTCTCACGCCAATTTGACGAAGTTCCACTCTTGTTTTTAGCATACCTGCCAAATCTTTTACCAAATCTCTAAAATCTACCCTATCTTCGCAAACAAAGAATATTGTGGTTTTACTACTATCAAGTGTGTAATCAACATCCACAATTTTCATATCTAACTTGTATTTATTCACAAGTTCAGTAGCTTTTGCTATAACTTCTTTTTTATTTGCTCTAAGTGTTTGAATCTTTTCTATATCTTTATCTGTAGCGACACGCAATATTTTGCTTAATTGTCCATCAATCTTATCATCTTGTATTTGTTTTTCAGGGTATGCAACAATTGCCAACTCGTGGCCATTATCTGTGTCTACCACTACATTATCGCCTTTATTCAAACCTTCAAAAAACTCAAAGTAGTACACTTTGCCATTTTCATTAAATTTTACACCTGTGGTTTTGAGCATTTGTATCTTGCCTCCAATATACCAAGTAGTAATCCATCAATTATGGAATTAGGATTACAATTTGCATTATTTTTTTTGATTGCTTCTTCACATAGTGAAGAAATTACCTCTAATGATTTTAAATTATATAGTTTAACATTATATTCGCTAGAAGATTTATCTAAGGCACAAATGCGTGCCATATCTTGAACACATATCATCATTTGATTTATTAAATCTTCTAAATTGTCTCTGTATTTTAAACACTTGTTAGAATATTCTAGCACCATGCTAGAATCTTTTAGATTATTAAAAATATCCTTAGCAAGCATTATTATTTCTTTACCACTTAAATTCTTTGTGTGTGACAATGCATATGTAAGATTACCAAATGAGTGACTTGCCACTAGTTGTGCAGTAGTCATATCTACACCATCACTTACCAAATAATCTTTAATTACACCATCATCTAATACTCCAACTTCAATCTTTTTGGATCTGGACCTAATTGTAGGTAGCACATTATTTATATTGCTTGCAGTAAGAATAAATATTGTACTTTTATTTGGCTCTTCCAAAGTTTTGAGTAGTTTATTTTGTGCTTGTACTGTGGCCTTATCAAAATCATATAGTATATATACTTTTTTGTCACTTTCAAATGGCAACACTGCTTCATCTAGCACAATATTATTGATATCTTCTGTCATTATACTCTTGTTGTCTTTTGGATAAACTATTACATCACTATAATTACCATGGTCAATGCGTTTGCATATATTGCAATTGCCACATGGTGGCTCATTTGATTTGCACAAAAAAGCACTTGCCACATATTTTGCATATTCACGTACCAAATATGTGTCAGATGACACTAGCATATAGCTGTGATTTATCATATTGTTTATCACATCATGCGACACAATAGTTGCCACATGCGAATTATTATACAAATCAAATAGTTTCATAACACACTAATTGTAACAAAAATTTACTATTTTCACAACCTAATAAGCGCCAACTTTGCACAAAAAATACACCCATAAGGGTGTATTTCTTATTCTTCATTATTTTGGCTTTCGATAATTTTCTTAATCTCTTGCAAATTACCAAGAGTTAATTCTTCATCAATCTCCCTGTATGCATCTTTAAATGCTTGTTTGATTTCTTCAGAATATTCTGGATTTGCTTGAGCAATTTCACTCATCTTTTTTGCAAGTTCTACAACCTCTTCTTTTGTAGTAAATTCTCTTGCGCAAATAATGTGTTCCATTATCTCAAATTTGTAAATATTAGTATTTTTTGCCATTGATTTATCCTCCAGCAAGGTTTTGTACATGCTTATTGTATCACAATATTTTTTATTATTCAATACAATAAACTAATTTTTATGTTGTTTTATTATTGACCTAAAACATTATCATCATCTAATACAGTAGAATCAGATTCTGGTGTTTCAACAACAGGTGTATCATTTGTTTGAGAATCTTTTACCGGTTCTTCGTGCTGTTTATTCATAGTGCTACTATTGGCCATATCATATGTAGATTCGAAGTTATTAAGCATCCTTTGTTGCAACATTCTTTGCAATCTCTTAAGCTTTTCGATTTCTTCTGGTGACTTACCTTGTGCTTCAGCAAATTGAACTACTTCATCAATAGATTTCATCTCACCTTTGTCATTATATAAGTCTTTTTCATCTAATCCCATGTCGATAATGACTTCGGCAGTTTCTTTGTATTCATATGGATATGAGCCATCAAGCCCTTTAGCAACGCCAAATACCGCATCGTATTCATCTTGGTTGTGTATAAGCTCCAAATTTGCTTGTTCAGGTACATACATGCCCAAAACATCTTTCTTTACATCTTCGGAACCAGGTTTTCCACTTAAAATAACTTCTAATTTATGATATGCACCAGTCAATTTATTTAGTTTAGATAATTGTTCATCACTTAAACCAAGTTCACTTTGTAATTTTGTAAAGTTCATGCGTCCATCTTTAAGAACTTTTACAATATTATCATCATTTATTTTATCACCCAAAATAGATTCCATTTCTTGGTAGACAACATCACGTTCCAATCCAAACATTACTGTGTGTTTTATCTTATTAACCTTTGCTTCATGTTCAAGAATTTCTTTATGCGTAATAAGATTTGTTTTTGTCTCTTCAACTTCATCTGACAATGAATTTGCATCAGATAAACCAGCCACTGTGGGTTTAATAACTCCCATTGCAACTGCAGTTTGATATTTGTAAATGCTTTCTAATAAACCTTCATAAAATTTAAGTTGAGCTTTTGGGCTACTCCAACATGCTGCAGTAGGTTTTGTAGACATGGCTTTGTTCTTTTTAGATGCTTTTGCTGCTTTTTCAGCTTCATGTCTTGTCTTTAATTCTTTCTTGATTTTGTTAATTTCAGTTCTATTGAGCAAAGGATTTTTTCTTAATTGTTGTAATTTGCGTAATTTTTGATCTGTTTCAATAAACTCTACAGCACAAATTACCTTTAAAGCCAACCCTTTATCGTTAAATCCTTTAAATTCATCACGAAATACAAAACCAGTATCTTTTTTAATATACTTACCAGCAGAATCTTTTTCAAAAAGAGTATCTAATATTGCCTTTTGTTCGGATGGCAATTTTTCCAAATCTTCATTAGCCAAGAGTGTTAAAAGTTTAGAGTAATTTGCCACACAAGCATCATGATAGGCAGTTTGTGATGTTGCCGCAGCTGCATCTAATGTTTGTTCACGTCTAAGCACAATATCTTGAACTAGTTGATATGTGCATTCACTTGGATTTGGATTTTTAGTAGGATCTTTTTTATTATATTCTGTACCAGAATTAATTAATTCTTTAATATACGCATCATGTGTTCTTGTGTTGTCAGAACCGGTGATTACATTGATTGATTCTGCGAAAATATAATCTTTTTCCTCTTGAGATAATCCATTGCCCATTGCGCCAATAATTTTACTAATGTATTGTTCACCAACTTCTTTTATAGATAACAATTGTGGTTTGTCTGATTTGGCATTTTCTTTAATCATAGCTCTAGTTATAAGAGCAATACCCTCTCTAAAAATAATTCTTTCACTTTCAAAGTGAGATTTATATTTGCCTCCAACTTTACTATTATATGTTTTTAAATCCCCAACCACTGATGCTATTCCATCTGTAATTTTACCATATTTATTATTATACGAAGCATAATTACTATTAAGTTGTTGCATTATTGATTCTATTGGTAAATATTTTGGGTCAGCAAATTTACGTATATTAGAATAATTTGCTCTAATTAATGGTCCATATACATTTAATAATTCATCACTAGATAATTCCTTACCCCTTGTGTTCTTAATAACATCCCCTATTTGCCTATCAGTTTTATTATATCCCGACACAGTTGGTATTGAAGTAATAGCACCTTCAGTTTTTAATGTTTCAATACTTTTGCCTTCATTTTGCAAATAATATTCAATTACCGATTTACCATCAATGCGCTCATTTCTAATTGCTGCAACAATTTCACTTGGTGATAATTCACCATATTTACTTTTGATTGCCTTTGTGATTACAGATTCAATCTTTTTATACTTTTTATTATCTTTAGACTCCTTTATTATTCCTTGAATTATTTTGGAATACATTTCATCCATTTTAGAAGAATCAGAAATGGTCTTTAAATCTACATTCAAAAGTTCTTTTTTGCCTAACAATTCTGCCTTAGCTGCATTCAATTTATCCAAATCATCTTGTGATAGATAGCCATTCTTAACTTGATCTTCAGTTATTTTGATTTTTTGATCTAAGTCTTTAATTTGATTATTGATGTCATTTAATCTACCATCTAAATCTTTTTTCAACCCACTGGTATCTACTTCACTTACAGAAAAATCAGCTATTACACCATACACTGCATTCCTATTTCTATCATCTTTATACTTTAATCCTGCGGAAGATAAATCTTTTGCAGACTTTAAATTTACTTTTTTGAGTTCACCAATAGATTCTTGTGTTACACCAGCTGAAAGTTGAATATTAATCGCTTGTGACAAAATAGCGCGCTCTTTCAATAATCGAGTTTTTTCTGCATCATTAGTTGATGTTGCAATTTTTATTGCATTCTCACTCATTGTTTTAAAATAACTAACTACATCAAAATAATGATCTTCACCTATTGTTTCTTTATTCAAAGATTCAAATCTTACTGCTTCATTAACATGTACTTGTCCTAGATGCTTAGAAGTTGAAAGATTGTGATAAACTTTACCATCAGTACCTGTAAATGTTGACTCTTGCAATTCTTTTAAAACACCATTTAACTCATCAACACTATTTATTTTAGAAATATCAATTTTGCCCAATTCAGTTAAAATATTGCTATCTGTCCTAAATAGTTCTCCACTACTGAATAAATCATCAATAATATGTTGTGCAGTGAGTTTGTATATAAAAAGTTCTAAATTTTCCCTACTTTCAATAGGGTTATCAGAAATATGTTGGCGTATTTCATTTAAATCAAAAGTTTTTACTGCCATAATAAATTCCTCCTTACAGCAAGTCCTTACGATAATTATAATAACACAAATATTTATATAATTCAAGATATATAAATAAAAAAGGCAATCACTATGTGATTACCTTTTATTTGTATTTTAGCCATTTGCATGCCTATTTTCAAATAGAACTTTTACGGTAGACAATGCTTCAATTTGCACTGTTGTTCTGCTCATAGGGCCTGTAATTAAGAATGTTTGACCACGGCGAGCGGTAACAATGCTATCTTGCTCTTCCTTATTGATACCACCGGCATTACGATAAAGTTCAATCAAGTCAGTCATATCATTTGGGGAAAGTGAGAATATAAGTGAATATTGGCTAGCGTTGATAATAGCAGTACTTTGTTGAGCAATTTCTTCTGAACCAACGAAGTCTTTAATATTTTGTGTAATGATAATTTGCATACCATTATACTTACGAATACGTTTAGCCATCTGCGTCATAAAGTCAAGAGCTATTGGGAATTTTTTGTTAATGAACACGTGCGCTTCATCAACGGTAACAATAATACGGCGGTGATCTTCTTCTAGTTCTGCATCTGCAAAATACTTAAGGTTGAAGTCACGATTTTTACTAATTTCGTTATCCAAATATTTAAACACGAGCAACATTTGCGCATTTGTAACAATATCGTTTCGGTTATTTACAAGTGACCTAAAGTTAAAGCAAATAAAGTTTTCATTTGTTTCAATACTAGATGGGCCATTCCAAAGATTACTGTTTCGTCCGCCAGATGCGAACTTCTCAATAAATGTTCTTGCAACCTGTAAGTTTCGTGCTTTATATTGGTCTGTTTCTTGTACAAGTCTTTCGTCTAGCAATGCAAGTAAGTCATCAAAAATAGGGAAATCTTTTGCACGTAGAGCTGTAATATTTGTCATGCTATCAATATTTTTTCTTCTATATAGTTCCAATGTGAGTGAGTTTAGTGCCTCAAACGCATCTGTGCTAATACCAGGAAGAATCAATTTGTAGAATTGTTCCAAGAATTGTAAGTGAGCGTTAAATGAGTCACTCTCTCCACCCTCTTCATCTTCCAATGTTGGATAAATGTGGAATGGATTGAATATACCATTTACAGAACTACCTACGTCAATCATCTTGCCACCCAAGTTTTCACACAAGTATTGATATTCGTTTTCTGGGTCAAGAATAAATACGCGAGTGTTATCTGCAGCAAAGTTTGCAAGAAGTGTCTTGGTAGCAAAGGATTTACCACTACCAGATTTACCCATGATAACCATGTTGGAGTTAACACGCTCATTATTACGCATAAAGAAGTTTGTAAACACAGGATATGCATTGTATCCAAGATAAAATCCGCGTGGATCTTGCAACATATTGCTAATAAATGGGAACATAGCCGCAACAGAACTTGTTTGAATACCACGATTGTATGCTTTTAATGTGTCTAATCTACTAATTCCAGCACTTACAAATCCATCAATTTGCCTACCAAAGTTTTCAGTAAATCTAAAACCATTTTGTCTAAGAATTGCACGAACTTCTTTTTTCATGCCTTCTGCTGCAACAATGTGCACATTTGTCTCAAAAAGTGTTTCGTTTGAACCCTTAATACCTTGCAACAATGATTGCAATGTATCATATTGTGTTTGGTTTTCAATTTGCTCAGATTGACGAACATCTTTATTAAGTCTTGATGCCATTTCCATCAATGCTTTATCAAGCATTTTTTCTGCTTTTAATCTATCCATAGGGTCAATGTTTACTACAACCCTACAATCTTCCAATGCAAATAGTGGATACATCCAGGCATTAGCAATTTGAATTGGATAGTCAGTAACTGTAAAATGTCTAAATGCTTCACCATCAATAAGTGTGGTGCTTGCTCTAAATTTTACACTCTTAGGGTAAGTCCAACGAATTTGGTCTTCTTGGCTAAGAACATCAAGCTCACGTTGGTTAAAGTTTGCTGTAAATGTACTTTTTAAGAACACAAGTCTATCATTACCTGTAACCAATTTGGTATACACAGGTGTTGCTGAGCTTTCCAAACTTGCAACCATACCATTTATGGTACTCTCTAAAGCTTCCCTATCTGTGTCATACACAATAATAAAGAATCTATCCTTAATAATCTTACTTTCTTCGTTCAAATACTTAATAGCACTAAGTCTTTCTTCAAACACTGGGCTTCGTGCTTCCAATTCGTCTGGGTTATATAGACCACGCTCATTCATTTCAATAAGTGTGTTGTATCTATAATCCTCATATTGTTCCATCTCGTCTAGCACCATTGGCATACGAGTTTTTACAATAGTCATTTTTTGGTTCATTTGAAGACGTTGAAATGCATTTTCAACTGTCCTAATAGTCATATCTTGCTTTTCTTCTGTAAGAAGGAAGAAACTCATTGGCAAAATTTCGATAGCCATACCATAATAAGTGCCAAAACTAATAAACTTTTCAGTATTTAAACCGGTGTATGGTATAACACGTCCAATATCATCTGCTTTATGCTTTGGATTCTTGTAGTACACTTTTTTAAGCGCCATAAATTTTAGCATTAACAAAAAAGATGTGTACATTCTCATGCCTTCAGATACAGATACAAACAATGTGCACCATAATGCAAAGAATGATAACGCAATGTAAATGCTATATGGAATACCTTCTGCTGTGGCAATAAGCACAGTGATAATTGCACCCAAGAATGCCATCAACAAATCGGCAATTGTGAAATTACGATAAATCTGTACTTTAACTCTACTTTTACGTGGAATATATCTTTCCATTTTTCACCCCTTAAATAAAAGTTGCAAATCTAATTGCACACAATTTCTAATATATATTATATATTATTGCCCCATATTTGCCAAACAATTAAACACAAAAAAGTTGGCCAAATTATTAAGCCAACTTTTATATTATATTATTTGTCGCGTTTTGCCACTGCAACATCTTTCATATATGTACTGCGTGTAAGTATTTCGCTTCTATTTGTATATAGTGTATGTAACATATCATCACTAAGATTTGAAAGTGGTTTGCCATAAAAATCCTTGTATAGTTTTACAATTTCTTTGTTATCTACACTCACTTTGCAATCTTTTTTGCTATCAATTGCATATAGCGATTGTTTTCTTGCTTGTAGCAGTGCATCTGGATGTTGAGCTAAACCGCCACCACCAATACATCCACCTGGGCACGCCATTACTTCCACCATGTCAAAGTGTTTTTCCCCACTCTTTATTTGTTTTAGTAATGTATCTGCATTTGCAGTACCAAATACTACTCCCACATGTAATGATTTATTGCCAATTCTTACATTTGCTTCACGCATGCTTTCGTCTCCGCGAACTTTTGCAAACGACTGCATATCTCTATCAGTAATTTTATTTTTTGATAGCATGCATGCAGTTCTTAGTGTAGATTCCATCACGCCGCCAGAACTACCAAAAATTGCACCGCCACCACTACACTGACCCATAAGTGAATCAAACTCATCATCCTTAAGTGTGTCAAAATCAATATTCTCAGATTTAATCCAATCAACTAATTCTTTTACAGTAACAACATAATCAGTATCCATCAATTTATCATTACCAAATAAAGCACCTGCATCATTCATTTCTTCTCTAGATGCTTCAAACTTTTTTGCCGTGCAAGGAGTTATACTTACATGCACTATGTTATTTGGATTAAGCACATTAGCACTTGCAAAATATGTTTTTATGGTCGTTCCCATCATAGCAATAGGACTTTTACATGTAGATAAATTTGGAATAAACTCGGGATAAAATGTTTCCACATACTTTACCCACGCTGGGCAACATGATGTAAACATTGGTAATTTACCTTTTCCATCTAATCTTTCAAGTAATTCACTTGCTTCTTCCATTACTGTGATGTCAGCACCAAAATTAACATCTAACACATAGTCAAATCCAAGTGCACGAAGTGCTGAAATCATCTTGCCTTGTACCAATCCACCTTTTTCACAGCCAAATGCATCGCCAAGTGCCACTCTCACACTTGGTGCTGTGGATACTACCATTACCTTGTTATGCTTTTCAATTATGTCTTTTACAATTTTCCAATGTGGTCTAATTTGAATTGCACCAACAGGACAAATTTTTGCGCATTGCCCACAATTTATGCAAACTGCCTCATCACAAGTTTTAATTAAATCATACTTGCCCGCAACACCCATTTGACGAGTACAAATATCTTTGCACTTGCCACACTTAATACATTTGCCTCTATCACGCAATATTGAAATGTTATTTTTTTCTATAGGTACTCTTATTTCGTTAAATGTATGTTTTGTCATTACATTCCTCTTTTGTCAAAAAACACATATTATTTGTCAATATTATATTTTATTTTGAAAATACAATATTTATAAAACATAAAGCGACATGGGAGTCGCTTTACATATTATCTAGGTCTAATTATCAAAATTACCGCCAACAAAATAAAGATTATTGTGGCAAATGGCCCAAGAGATAATCCCATAAACTCCATATTAATAAGCCACCTTTTGTGCAAAATATTTATCTAGGTCAGAAATTGCTACACGCACTTGTTCCATGCTATCTCTATCGCGAACTGTTACGGAGCCATCTTCCAATGTATCAAAATCAATCGTTACACAATATGGTGTACCAATTTCGTCTTGACGGCGATAGCGCTTGCCAATTGAGCCAGATTCATCATAAGTACACATAAAATTCTTAGATAATTGTTTGTATACTTCTTTTGCTTTTTCATTTAAATTCTTTTGCAATGGCAATACTGCTACTTTGTATGCAGCAAGTGCTGGGTGCAAATGCATCACAACACGTGTCTCACCATCTTCAAGTTTTTCTTCATCATATGCTTCGCATAGAACAGCAAGCATTAATCTGTCTGCACCAATTGAATACTCTACAACATATGGGATAAATTTCTCATTTGTTACAGGATCCATATATAGCATACTCTTGCCACTATATTCTTGGTGACGAGTTAAATCATAATTTGTACGATTGTGAATACCATTTAATTCTTCCCAACCAACTGGATACAAATATTGAATATCGCAAGCAGCTTTTGCATAGTGAGCAAGTTTATCATGGTCATGATAACGCAAATGCTCTTCACTAATACCAATTGATATTAAGAAATCTTTTGCACGCTTCTTATACTCTTCGTAAAAGTCACCATCTTGGCCCTCTTTGCAGAATAATTGATGCTCCATTTGCTCAAATTCAATTGTTCTAAATATAAAGTTTCCAGGAGTTACTTCATTTCTAAATGATTTACCAATTTGTGCAATACCAAATGGCACTTTTGCACGCATACTGCGTTGAATATTAAGGAAGTTTACATATTCACCTTGTGCAGTTTCTGGACGGAGATAAATTTTGTTTTGACTCTCATCAATTACCCCACGAGATGTTTCAAACATAAGTTTAAATTCTCTAATAGGTGTCCAATTAAAATTACCACATTTTGGGCACGCAAGCTTATGCTCATTAATATACTTTTCCATTTCCTCATTGCTCATAAGGTCTGGATTTACTTCACCTTTTGCGTGTGCACTAATCAAATTGTCTGCACGCATTCTAGATTTGCAACTTTTGCAATCCATCTTAGGGTCGCTAAAACTAGCCACATGGCCACTTGCTTCCCACACTCTGCTATTCATAAGAATTGCAGCATCCACTCCAAATGTGTTGTCATTTTCTTGAACAAAGCGTTTCCACCATGCGCGTTTAATATTATTCTTAATTTCTACGCCAACAGGACCATAATCCCAAGTGTTTCCCATTCCGCCATAAATATCTGAGCCAGGGAATATGATGCCTCTTGATTTACATAAATTTACTAATTTATCCATTGTTAATTTAGATTCCATTATTTTTGCCTCATTATTTTATTTTATCGCTATAATTATAGCAAATAGCAAAACTTATAGCAAATATAAAAAGTATATATTGAAATAAAAAATAGTAGTTTGAAATCAAACTACTATTTATTTTTTAAAATTATGCTCTTATAATATATTTTCTAATTAGTGGAAGCAATACAAATACGAATAACAATAATATTGCCACAACAATTACTATCACAAGAATACTTGGAATATATAAGTTTGCAGCACCATCAATCATAATAAGTTTTGTTTGACTTTCATAATCGCCAAGTACTGCTTTTACATACAAATTGTGATATCCACCTTTTGTAAGTTTTACTGAACTTCCCTTTGTCCAATTTTCTTCTGAATCAAAACGATAATATATCTCTGCACCTTCGTCCGCTGTAAAATTCACATAGGTAACTTCATCAATACTTGGGAGTTCAATATATGTTTTACCATTTACC
>JAFZND010000033.1 GCA_017553065.1 Clostridia bacterium | reverse complement strand
TAATAATGTATTTCTAGATATCACATTTATTGGCACTCGTGAATTAGGTGGCTCTATTGAAACAACCACAACCACCATTATGGTTCAAGTTGTGTATGTAAAAATTGATAGAGTAAATCTAGTTGGCTCTTATGTAGATGGTGTAAACGATTTATTCTTAATCCGCACAGGCGAGAGTAGTGCATTGCAACTTGCATTGTATTCTACCAATGATTCACATAAAGGTGGACTACTTGCAAACCAACGCGCATATTTAAATGCCATTGCAGATGTATTTAGTGGTCATTTAACTCTTGACCAAGTAAAAAAATATATTGAAAAAAATAAAGTAATTTATGACACTGAAGTTCAAAATGGTGGATATTACAACCCATATGGTGTTGTAAAGGGAGATAACATTGAGCCAATCAATGACGAAACTGTTCCACAATTTAGATATTCACATGTAGAAATGCAAGCGTTAAACAATGGCAATAATGAATTATATACGTATTGGGAAGTACAAGGCACATTAATTTCACAAGTAAAATTATGTGCAACTCTTGATTACTATTATGATGATAATGGTTACATCCAAGCATACGATGGAGTATCTCCAAAACTTGCTGGACGCAACTACTATACAATTAGATATTTCTTCATTCTTGTAATAGCAGATGGCTCTACCGAAGATAGACCATTACCTATTTCAAATCAATCAGAATTTGAAGCAATGCTTGATAATAATGAGGGTAGCTTTATCTTAAAGAGTGATATCGTGCTTGAAAATTACAAACCAAGAGATATCAACGTAGATTTATTAGATGGCAATAGCTTTAGAATTATACTCAAGTCATTTAGCGAAGATTCATTTGAGCAAAGTTCTACTCTTGGATTATTCAAGAGTGTGGGCAATAACACAATGATTAAAAACTTAATGCTTGATATTGGCCAATTCTATTATGTAAGGTCAGAAGGTTCAGTGCAAGGTAGTGGCATACATTTATTAGACCTAACAAACATTGTAAAAACAAATGCCTCTACACAAGAAGCTGAAATACTTGATGTTACAAGTTTGTCATTTGCATTCTTTGCAGTCACCAACTCTGGTTGCATTACAAATTGTGCAGTTATTGACACAAAAGGTGAAGAAAGTAATACTAATGTATTCCACATAAAAACAAATCAAAAAGCAACTGGTACAACCACATTCGAGGCACAAGTTGCTGGCTTTGTGCTAACCAACTCTGGTTCTATTAGCAATAGCTACATAGGTATTGCTGTAAACGATAATGGACTAATTGAAGTTGGTTACACCGAATCAAATGGTGAACAAAGCGAACACCTTACAACTATTCAAACAAATGCATTTGATATTTATGCTGGTCAAAAAGTTGCTGGCTTTGTGCTAACTAACTCTGGTACAATTAGCAATAGTTATGCAAAGGGTGTGGGTATCACAAACCTTAGTGAAAAAGCATACAACAGCTACACTGCAGGTTTTGTAGGAAACAACACTGGCAAAGTGTATAACAGCTTTGCTGAAGCTGAGAGAATTGCAAACTTCCGTCCAGATGAAGATACACATCCATCGTATGGATGGCAAATTCAAGCAGTTGGCTCTGCAGCTGGCTTTGTGTACACAAACTCTGGCGATATCCAAAATGCTTACTCAAAATTAACTATTCAAGTAAATAGTGTAAACACTGGCGGATTTGTATATACCAACGACGGATCTATTAAGAATGCTTACACCACCACAATCAATGCTGCAGGTATTGGTGCTGGTAGTTTGGCACATGGTCCATTTATTGGTGTGGCATGGTCATCCACTGGTGCAAAACAATATGGCACATTAGAACATTGCTATTACCTAATATTAGATGATGAATTTGGTCTTGGCGACGATGCAGACAAAGCATTAGAAATTTTGGAAAGCATTGACCCTGCAAAACCAATTATGTCTAATAGTTTTGATGGCACTGGTGCCAACTTCCAAACAGCAACTCCATTTGAGGGCTTTAGTATCACAAATAATAATGACGAAAATACACTTTCTGATTATTTGTGGTATGTAAATACTTCTGCTACAACGGCAGCAGAGTGCCAAGGCCCAACAATTGTAGGTGCTACACGCAAAACAATTTCTTATCGTATTCACTTGGGTATCAAAACACAAATTGACCCAGTTACTGGTAATGAAGTAGAGTACAATGCATACAAGTGGCTTGGCGGCTATAACTTTGGCTCAAAACGCAACCCAATAGTTATAAGTACTGCAGATAGCTTTGTAAAGAGCATTATTGAAAACTCAAAATCTTACACTTATGTGGATGAGCAAACTAATACAACAGAGAGATTTGTAATATTTGGTTCAAGTAACTCTGCATATAACAGCGTATACGCTCCATCATATGTGCGTATTGTTAATGATATCGACTTAAATGAACAAGCACTAAATACAATGTATTATGTGCAAGGCACAAATGTAAGATATAAAATTAGTGATTTGATTTTCATGGGTCAAATTGATGGTAACGGCATGACCGTTAGCGGTATCAAACTTACAAGCACAGACCAAAATATGAGAGAAAACTATGGTTTGTTCTCACAAATTGGCTTGAGTGGTTCTCAAAAAGAAACTAAACTTACAAATGGTGGCAAGCTTGGTCAACATGCAAATCAAACACCAAGATTATTCAATATCAATTTTGAATACAAAGAAATTAGTAATAAAAATGCACAAAAAGTAGGACTTCTTGCAGGTTCCATTTATGATGCAACTCTACGCATGATTAGTATCACAGGCCCTGAATCAGAAGTAACTGACAAAGTTAGTGTAATTTCTGGTTGGAACTTAGTTGGTGGTGCTGCAGGTCTTATTTCGGGTGCAAACACAAATATTTCTGATATTACGCTTAAGAATATTAGAATTATTGCAAACAAAAATACAATTGATGTAGACCCAGACTACATTAACCTTTCTGGTTACTATGATGAGTTTGAACAAGCTCAAAGTGGTGCTGGCAAGGTAAAAGCAACAAGATTGGAATTAGATGAAGCAGATAATGATGGTGTTTACTCAATTAAAAATCTAGAAGATATTAGCTATGCTGGTAGTTTTGCAGGTGTAATACTTGCAAACAACTACAAAACATTTACTGATAATAAAAAAGCAACTATTGATGAAGACACAGGTGCTGCTTCAGCAAATGCTGAAACTGGTAAAACATTACTAGAAGTTGCCAACACACCTGAATATTTGAATCTACAAACATTGGGTGCAGAGCAAAATGCAGTAGCATTGCGCCATGTGGGTAGCATTCACAACATTACAACTACAGGTATTATTGATATCACATCAGATAACTCATCTGCAATGTTTGGCTATGTTGGTAACAATACACACATTAGTGATGCACAAGTAATTATTGACACCACTCAATCTGGTGCATATTACCATGTGTATGGCCACAACTTTGCTGGTGGTATTGCTGCCGAAATGGTTGGTGGTGTGTTAGAGCGCGCAGAAGTGCGCCATGATGAAGCTAAACAAGAAGATATAGATAGCAAGATAAACAAATCTACTCCTGCCATGATTAGCAGATTAGATTTCTTCAAATCTAGCGATTCTACAAAAGTAAACAATACAAGCATTAGTATTGGTGGTATTGCGGGCTACACAGAAAGCAGTATCTTACTTGATACATACAGCAAAATCAATGTAACCAACGAAGATTCCAGAATTGCTGGCGGTGTAATTGGTTATGCAAACAAATTCAATTATCTTGGCTTTGTATACACCGTAGGCGATGTATTGGCAAAAGAAGTAATTGGTGGTCTTGTTGGATTGTACACATACAACGATTATAAATTGTATTTGCAAGAAGCATTTGCATTAAATCGTTGGGGTAGTGAAATCAAAAATCAATCAATATTCACCAAATTAAAAACCAACTACTATGCAATTTATGGTGAAACTTATGCACAAGCACAAGCTGGAGGCAGAGCACACGCACTTACATTGCCAGAAATTGGTAATATGTACAATGGTGGAAAGGCAGACCAAAAATATGGTGATAACCTAACTGGTGCATCATCAGATTCATTTACATTTATTGGCTCAACCATTGGTAAGGCATCGTTGCTTCCTGGCACATATAGAGTAGATAGTTACACATTTGTAATTGGCGGAGCAGTTGATGGTGAAACCAAGGGATTGCTATATACTTCGGGCTCGAATAAGCAAGCACTAACAAATGCAACAAGTACGGGTACATATAAGATTCTTAAACTATATCCTAGCGCAAAATATGTAAAGAATTTATTTGTGAATACTGATGGTGAGTCTGGCGACGATAAGATTAGTATGCCATTGTATATGGAAGCAAAATACGATAGCGAAGGTAAATTCTTATATTATGCTGCCGACCATTATGTTGGAGCTTCAAAAGATGCAACAACAGGTGAAGATATTATATATGTAGGAGATAACAAAAAAGCACTACCTGTTCCTGCAACAACAGCCGGTACAGAAGAAATTAATAAATATTTCAATGTACTATCATCTACATATAATCCTACTGATAGTAAAAAGAGTGGCTCAAACAGCATTTATCGTATTGCACAAAAAGTACTAGACAAATCTGTGTACTTTAACAAATTTAACTACAATGTATTTAGCACTACTTATGGTGTGCTTAGCGAAAGCAAGGTAACTGCAAGTGTATACAAAATGACATACACTGGCGGCAATTCATTTGTGTTACCAAATAGCAATATGGGTGACATATATCAAATTACTAATGTCGAGAAAAACGGTTCAGCAAATATTTCTGATGAGATTAAAAACACTCTTGTGGGTGGTAGTGACACAGGTATTATTAGATATAATTCAATCTTAGGTAAACAAACATATTTTGAAATGATTACTGGTTACTTCTTCAGTAATGGAACAGGTGACTTTAATAGTAATTATTACAAATTTAACAACGAATTTGATACACAATATGGCTTTACCAAGTATATGAAGGAAAATAAGAATAATAATGGCGATGTCTCTTCATACACTCCTGATGGTAGTGGCACATGGTATAAGAAGGGCTTAAATGAGGTTTACTTCCCAGAATATTCTTATGGTAAGCATTCATCATTTATCAAAATTAGCACTTCAGCTGAATTGGCAGAAGAGTTTGGTGATGATACTGCAGGTAAATTCTATAGTCTTGCTCCTGCTGAAGAGTATAATAATGTTCTCACTCTTAATATTACAACCAATAGACCACAACAATTCAATAATGAATTTGCGGGTATCATTATTGGTAAAACAAAAGATAATGCAAATCCAAAAATTAGAATAAATGCAAATACAGCAAAAGGTGTAACAACATTCTTACGCAGTATTGAAAATGCAACATTTGTGAATGTTGATATTGAAGTGTATGTAAAGAATATAAGAAGTTTTGCTTCTACTGACACATATAATGGTAATTTAACTAGCTTTGGTACAATTGCAAGATATGTGGAAAATACAATCTTTAATAATTGTAATTTCACAGTAATTTGCGATAAACCAGTAAACAATGATGACTACTTTAAATTAACTGATTCAGCAGTTGATGCTTTGACTGATTTTGGATTTGTATTTGGCGAAACTTATGGTGCAGACTTTAGCGATTGCACATTTACATTTAAGTTCTGCGAGGCAGGGAATCCACAAGCAGAAGTAAGTGATGAGAATATCAAAATTCAAATTGGCAATGTAAATTCTGGTGCAACTACTGGTAACTATGGCGTATTCATTGGCAAAGCTGACGGCATTGGCATTAGCAATGTTGGATATTCATGTCCAAATGTTAGTTATGTTGTAAACAATGAAGCACCACTTTCAGTGCATCAAAATAATATCAATCTTGGTATGGTATTTGGTTCGGTGCAAAATAGTGCATTTATCGATGGCATTTATAGCAACAGAAGTGATGCAAATACATTTACAGTAAGCGGTACCGCAAGAGTAAAAGATGATGCATTTGCAAATGTTGGTGTACTTACCGGTAGCATTATTAGTAGCACAGTGAAGAATACTTACACACCTGTATCAACACTTACTACAAATTTAACTGTAACATCTCCTACTGAAAACAAAGGACATTATCTAGCAGTTGGTGTTGTGGCGGGCTTTGTACAAAGTGGCACGATTACAGATGTTCAATCTACAATGGAAGGTTACACAAAAGATAGTAAAGATAATATTGTTTATAACAATATTACATATAGTAATAAAAATCAAATTAGTGTAACAGGTGGCAAAGCTACACAATTACACCTAGGTGCAATATTTGGCCTATGTGATGTATCCATTGTAACCAACACAAATTTACAAGTGGTAAATACAAAATTAAATGTAAATAATTCATGTGACTTTACTAATACTTTTGTGGGTGGTATTATGGGTAGCACAGGTGCATTGGGCACCAAGACAGGCGTACCTACACAAGTTGATTACGAAGCAACAGTAACTACATCTATTAGTAATTACGTGTATGCAGGCGAAATCATTTATAAGTCAAACAAAGGAACTTATAATGTTGGTGGCATTGTAGGTAACGCAAAACAAACAAATATTCTAAACACAATCAATGTGGCAAACATTGATGTAACAAGTTCAAGTAATAGTGGCACTGCTGGTGGACTTGTGGCTATTATGACACTTCCACGCAGATCGACAAATGTATCAATTCAAAACAACATGGCTTATGGTCATTTGAAATTTGATATGACATCTAACAATAAAGATAATTCCAGATTTGGCGGATTTATTGGTAAGATGGCTACAACTTCAGATCGTGGTACATTCAAAGACAATTACTCCTACACATACATGGATTACACAATTGCCGAGAGTGAGAGTGGTGGAGTGTATAGCTTAGCTCACTACGATTATGCAATGTACGATATTATTTCCACATCCCCATTAGATTTATTTAAAGATGTGATGTATATCAATGAAATGATGCCTGCACGCGCAAATACTGATGCAGCAAAGGGCAATGGTTATGATTATCAAAACTGGCATGCACTAAGCAATGTTGTGCCAAAATCATTAACTAGCACAAACCCAATTGATACAAACACAATTCTTGAATATATCCTTGTTGGTCAAGGAAATAATCAATACACAATATTCAATCCAAGTTCAACATTGTCTAGTTTGTCAGCTGCCGAAGCAAACAAAGTGTACTATATTACTTCTCTAAGTAGTATTGGTAGTGGCACAATTGCAAAAGACGCTATGATTATTGGTCAAAAATTAACTAATATCACTGGCGATTACGCAGAATTAGAAAGCGGTGCAAGAGTGATTATGCTAAGTCCTGCAGCAAATACACAAATTGTAAATAATGGTATGATTAGTGGCTTTGCATTCCATTTGGCAAGCAATAATATCAAAACATTATTCTTATACAATAATGGTGTGATTTACAACACAATGGTGTATGGCACATTAAATAGTGCAATTAGTGGCAATTTTGCAAGCTTGGTTGATAACAACTTTGGTTATGTGGTAAATGTAAATGCATCTACTACATACACAGGAGATAGTGTAAACTTTAATTATTCTGGTCTTGTGTACACAAATAATGGTGCAATTCACAGGGTGGTATCTACATCTGGTGCGTTAAGTCTTGCATCATTTGATAGTGATAAAACTTATGCACCAATTGTGGCAGTAAATACATCACAAAAAGTTACAAGCGCACTATTTGGCGGTGTAATGGCATTTAAGAATGTGAATAATAATTCAAATATCACTATTTGTTCTACGTCGTCTACTGGTTCAGCTGGCTCAACAATTAAGTATGAAGATTTGGTGGCAAGCACATCTAGTTTTGCATACACTGCAAATTCAAAATATGCAATCCAACATTCATACAACTTTGGTATGCCATATCTAAAGACAGCAGCAAAGATTCCAAGTAGGGTAAAAGCTGTTGGCTCACAATATGATTTGTATACCACTGATGGCGGAATAGTGCTAGTGCGCACACTTACTGATGTTGTAAAATCTAACATTGAAATTAACGGATGTAGTTCTTCTGGCTCAGTTTCAAAAGAATCTATTGGTAAATTTGATTACATTGTATGTGCAAATATCGCACTTTCTGATTATCAAGGTAAGTATAGCGATCATCAAGTAATTAGATTTAACAATGCAAACAATATTGAAGGTAATAACCATACATTTGACGGTTCAGGACTTCAAAAGACAGGAGTTCTTGCGGGATCACTAAATATTGGTAAAAATGAAGCTTCAGCTACAGATTACCTTGCATTTGTACAAAATTATATAATCAAAAACTTCAATGTAAAGGGTAGTGGAAATATTGCATTAGTGGGTAAAACCACTTCACTTAACAATGTTTCATTAGATAACATTACAGTTACTGCTTCTGGCAAGGTATCTTATATGGGTGCAGTGCTAAAAGCAAATAGTAGCAGTTATTTAACTGCAACTAATATCACATTAAAATCTGAGGCCAATAATGGTGACACTACAGATGGCGTAGGCACAATTGCATGGAGTGCTGGTAATGTGAATAATTCAGCATTAACCATAATTAATATTAATACAGACGGTAAGTTTACAAAACTTGCAAATGTTGGTGCTCTTGTGGGTAAGGCAGAAAATGGCAATATTCAATCAAATATCATTACAGGCGTTAATATTACTGGTCAAAACAATGTTGGCGGTGTGCTTGGTATAATTACAAGTGCTGGTGGATATGTAAAATCTAATGAACTAAAAGGTACTAACTCAATTAGCGCTAACGCAAATGTGGGTGGTATCGTAGGTAAGTCAGAAAGAGAAGTATCCAATAACTCAGTAACTAGCTTAACTATTAACATTGCTACTGGTAAAAAGCAGGCATATGTTGGTGGTGTAATTGGTAATCAATCTGGCACTGCAAATAGCAATGCCGTAACAAGCACTACAATTAACTTTGCTTGCGGAAGCGAAAGCGGTTATATTGGCGAAAGCAACAAATATTATGTTGGTGGTGTAATTGGTGGAATTAGTGGCAATCAAAGTGGCAACTCATTTACATCTGGCCATATTGAAGTAACTAACTTACCTAAGTATAAAGATACACAAACTAAATCATTAGGAAATAAGAGTTTGACAGATCTTGATGATACATTTAATATTTCCTACAATACTGGCAGCAGAACAGCATCCCTTACATCTTTGGGTAATATCGCGGTATTATACCCTGTAGAGCAAATTGCTATAAAATATATTTGTGGTAATGTGGCAACTGATTCTGGCACAACAACTAGTTCTACTATGACACTAAAACAAAGTTCACTTGCACTTAACGATAATTATAGTGGTGTAATTATATACTTTAAAGTAGATTTTAAAGCCGGATATTCACTTAGTAGCGGTATGGATACTTGGTGGGATGATGTGATGTGGGCTGACGCAAATAAAGGAATTTATTTTGAAGATGACAATTCATTATTTGGAAATAATGGTTATGATTTAATACAAAATCTAAAAATTGTTATTGGTAAAAATAAAGAGGTAACTGTCAATAACGATTACAAAGTTCCTAATAACTATGATGCTCGTGTTGCAATGAGTAGTGGTGCACATCAAGAAGATTATGCATCTCATCAATACTGGGCATACATTTATCCATACACATATACCTCTTACGATTGGTGGAGTGGTGGTACAGGATATCAAGCACGTGGCTACGATAGTTATACTGTGCGTTTAGCATTGTGGAATGGATGGGATACTAAAAATTCTTGGAAAGGTTCTTGGAACACTCCATCTGGTAGTGGTATTGCAGGATATAAATAT
>JAFZND010000032.1 GCA_017553065.1 Clostridia bacterium | reverse complement strand
GACAAAGACGATTCTGATCAAGATTGGAAGCAATATGTAGACAAGGCAGACAGTGAAGATGATGATGAAGAATTAGACTTATTACCAATTGAAGATGAAGAAGACCAAAAACTCAATGATGCTTTCTCAAAAGATTTAGATGAAGACTTTATGGACCATGATGAAGAAGAGGAAGAAGAGAGTGAAGATGATGAGGACTTTGACGACCTTGACTTGGATGCTTTGGATGAAGACGAAGAAGATGAGGAAGACGAAGAAGATTATCACGACGACGAAGAAGGCGAAGAAGATTTTTAATTTAAATAACTTAAAAATAAATATATCACTCTAAAATTTAGGGTGATATTTTTTTGTGTCTTTGAATATGCTTTTATATATAGATTTTAAAAAGCGAGGTAGGTATGGCATCAAATCAATTAACTGCGCTAAAAGAAAAAATGTATGACATAAAAGACCAAGTTGTTCATTTTAAGGTAAACAAAGGAAGAAATAAAATTGTTACATTTAAGGGTAAAGTAGTTGGTGTGTATCCTGGAATGTTTATGATTCAACCACTAGAAGATATTGATTTAGACAGATTTAGTTATAGTTATTTCGATTATTTATGTGGCGACATTAAGATAATTGATAAATAATATTTTTTAAAAATTAGTCATATTGTTTTTAATTGGTGCGTAATTATATACCAAGCATGTATGGGGGTAAAAAAATGACATTTGAACCAAATTATGAAAAAATTAGTGCCGCAAATAGGGTGTTTGCAGGGTCTACACAAAGTGTGGTGGAGTTAAAACTACCACAATCAGATAGTTCTAATGTTGCAAGAGTGCTTTGTGCAAGTGCACAAGTATATTTGTCTTCTAGCGCATTAGAACAAAAAAATGTAACCTATTCAGGTGTGGTAAGAGTACAAGTGCATTATGTAACAGAAAATGGGGCAATTGGTAGTGCTGATTATTCCGCACCATTTAGCGACAAGTATACGCTTGATGCAGAATACGAAAATGCCACACCAGTAGTATTGTCACAAGTGGTAGATACAAAAACAAATGTTACGAATGGAGAAGTTAGAGTAACACTTGTGGTGGAAAGTAATGTAGACTTGATTGTGACAACTGAATTAAATGCATTAGTTGGTGTTGCAAGTGATAGTGTAATGACAAAGAGTGCTACTACAAAATATGTGTCCTATGCAGGACTTACCACTGAGCAAATGGACAATACCTTTGATATTCAATTAAAAGATAATGTGTCACAAGTATTGGGTGTGTGTGTAAATGCTTATATTAAAAAAGTAACACCATTTAATAATTATGCAAAAGTTGATTGCGGCATAGATATGGACATTACATATCTTGATAATGAGCAAGAACCACAAGTTCGCACATGTCACACATGTGTAGATTATTCACACGAAACAACATTTGAAGGTATCACACAAAATAGTGCCATTATGTCGTATGCAATGATTAAACCAGAAGATATGCGTTTTACTACAAATATTGATAAAGATATAACAGTGGTTAGTGCATTTATACCAGTAATGTATCGTGGTTATGTGTTTAACGAAAAAGAAACAGAAGTAGTATCGGATTTATTTTCCACAACCAATTATCTTACAACAAGTACGCAAAGTGTTTTAACGCTTGATAATATATTAAATGTGTATTGTACTGAAAAATTAGATGGCAATTTATCTTTGGACGATTCTAGGCCATTTATTGACGAATTTATTGGTGTATCGTGCGCAAAAGCAGTTGTAAATAATTCTTTTGTGGCTGATGGTGAATTGACTGTAGAAGGTTTAGTGGATGTGTGCACATTATACCTAAACAAAGAATTAAATAGCGTAAATAGTGCGAATGTACAAATTCCTTTCTCAGTAGTACTTAGTGGCGAATATGCTAACGACACAAAAGCTAGCGTGGAAGTTGCATTTGGTGATATAGATGCACGCAGTAGACGCGGAAAAGAAATTGATGTAAGTGGCACATTGTATGTGTATGCAAATACATATAGTGATGAGCAAACAGGTGTAATTACATCTGTGGAAATTGACGACGAAATTCCAGAAAGCGGATGTGCTTTATCCATTGTTGTGGCAAAAGACGGCGAAGATTTATGGGATATTGCAAAGCGTGAATATGTAAGCCCAGATATGATTGCTGAGCAAAATCCAAATCTTGATTTGCCATTGCATGATGGTGACAGAGTTGTAATATATCGACAACATGTTGCAGAATTTTAAAACTATATTCCTTTACCCACATAAAAAAGCTTCACTTGTGATAGTGGAGCTTTTTGTTTATTTTACATTTGTTTTTTGTAATAATTTGTGAAAAATTAAAGAAAATAAATCTCAGGAGGGAATTTTAAGTTTATTTTAAATTAATCGTGTACATATTTTTGATACTGGCAGGTGATAAATATGAAACGATTGATTTGTGTTTTATTATTAGTTTGTACACTAGTTATGCTATATGGGTGCGCCAAAAGCAATGAGCAATATTTAAGAATACATATTAGGGCAAATAGCAATAGTGAAATTGACCAAAACATTAAATATAAAGTAAAAGACATTGTGGTTACATATCTTACGCCACTTGTAAAAAAATGTGAAAATATTGAAAGTGTAAAAAATGTAATTGAAGATAATCATGATAATATCACAACGATTATTGATAGCTATTTACACGATAATGGGTTTAGCTATAGCAGTAGTGTTGAAATAAACAATGAGTTTTTTCCAGCGCGCACTTATGATAATTTAACATTGCAAGCAGATTATTATGATGCCATAATCATAAACCTTGGCGAAGGCAAGGGGAATAATTGGTGGTGTGTGGTGTATCCGCCATTATGCTTTACCGGAAATAATGTGGTGTACAAAAGTAAAATAGTTGAACTTATAAACAAATATTTATGATAATTAAAAAATATTTAAAAATTTCAGTAATTATTTTGATGATTTGCATGCTTATTTTTGGTGTGATGCTTGTGCAAAACAAAAAAAGTGTTCATGCAGATGTGGCACGTACACGAGAAATACAAACACGCCTTGCAAATTATGGATATTATTCAGGTGAAATAAATGGCTGGTTTGATGATGCAACAGTTGGAGCAATTAAGAGATTTCAAGCAAATAACGGGCTAAATGTTACAGGTGCTGTGGACGGAGCTACCGCTGAAGCATTGGGAATATATATGAGCAAGCAAGAAAATTATGATTTGTATTTGCTTGCAAAATGTATTCATGCCGAAGCAAGAGGAGAAAGTTATTTGGGCAAAGTGGCAGTTGGCGCTGTAATATTAAATAGGGTTGCAAGTGCGGATTTCCCAAATACAGTGTATGGAGTAATATATCAACCATGGGCATTTACTTGCACAGAAGATGGCCAAATTAATTTAGAGCCAGATAGAGCATCTTATCAGGCAGCGCAGGATGCACTAAATGGCTGGGACCCAACATATGGATGCATTTATTATTACAATCCAAAAACTGCTACTAGCAGTTGGATTTGGTCAAGGCAAGTGGTAACTACTATTGGCGACCATGTATTTTGTGTGTAAGGGGGAAGAGTAATGACAAAAAAAGGATATGTGATAGTAGGTGTGGTATCAGCAATAGGTGCAATACTTTTTGCTCTTTTAATTTACTTTATGTCTATGACTGGTACATACAAAACACAACTAGAAAATAATTATAGGCGTGCATTTTATGAGTTAAGTAACAATCTACAAAGTATTGAACTTGACCTTAGTAAACTAGTAGCAACTAATGATGCATCTATTCAGCGTGATATTTTAAATGAAATTTATCAAATTTCTAACACGGCAAATGGCAACCTTAGTGCCTTGCCTGTAGCAAATGATAAAATAAAAAATGTAAATAGATATTTAAATACTCTTGGTGGTTATAGTTTTAGTTTGCTAGAAGATATAAATAATGGTGGCAAACTAGATAAAAGCCAGTTGGATAATATTACATGGTTACATAAATCAAGTAAAATTGCTAATTATGATATAAAAGAATTTATTAACACTAAAAGTTTTGATAGTAGCATTGTAGAAAATGTAAAATATTCGGATGGAGATATTAGTAGTTATGATGCTGGATTAACTAATGTAAATAGTGCAAATTCCACAATGCCAACACTAATTTATGATGGTCCATTTTCTGATAGTGTGGTGAATAAAAAGATAAGAGGAATTAGTGGCGATATCATAAGCGTAGATGATGCGTATATAATTGTGCAAGATGTATTTGAATATTTTGATAATTATGATATTGCTTATGTGGGAGATACAGATGGTAAGTTTGCTACATACAATTTTGAATTGCAAGCAGATAATTACAAATTGTATGTACAAATAACCAAACTTGGTGGATTTATACTATCTGTAAATAATTTTGACAACATTTATATTGCTCCAAAATTAGATAATGACAGTGCACAAGTACTTGCAGAAAATTATTTAACCTTAATTGGTTTTAAAAATATGAAATGCGTGTGGACACAAGATATGGACAACATTGTATATTTTAATTTTGCATATTACAAAGACGATGTGGTATATTATCCAGATTTAATAAAAGTAAAAGTGGATAAGGGTTTAGAAAAAGTAATTGGTATGGATGCATCTAATTATGCATACAACCACACAGATAGAGATGAATATATTCAAAATATATCAATAGAAGATGCAAAAAACAATTTAAGTCCAGTATTGAATTTGAAAAGTGTACAAAAATGTGTAATACCAAACAAATGGGTGGGTGAAAGTGATGCTTATCAATTTGAATGCACATGGCAAGAATATACTTATTTTGTTTATTTATCTTCAGATACAGGCAAAGAATTAAATATAGTAAGACTTGTAGATACTACAAGTGGTGAGCTTACTCAATAAAAGAAGGTTTAACCTTCTTTTATTGTTTGTCGAATATATTTAGAAATAATTATTTTTGTACAAAAACTTTACAATAGTGCAAATAAAATATATAATATGGTTGTAATTAAGGGGGTATATTATGGACGCAAGTAAAATCGATATAGAAAAGCTTGATAAATTGCGTATACATGAATTGCGTGACGTTGCTCGTCAACTTGGTGTAAAATCTCCAACTTCACTTACAAAAGGTAAAATTATAGAAGAAGTTCGCCTCATTGTATCTGGCGACAAAGATCCTTATTACAACACACATAAGCAAGGTCGTCCTACAAAAGCGGAAATGCTTGATTTTGCAGATTTTGCTGCAGCAACAACTCCGCTTGTTGATTCATTAACAAAGCCATGGCAAGTGGAAAATGTAACACCGTCATATATACTCAAATGCAATGAATTTGAATTCACAAAATCATTGCCAACAGATAGAATGGTTATGGGTTATGTAGATATTCATCCAGATGGTTATGGTCTTGTTAGAAAAAGTGGATTTATGCCATCAAACATGGATACATTTATTCCTTCTGCATTAGTGATAAAATATAACCTTGTAAGTGGTATGTATATTACAGGTGTTGAGCGATTTGTGACAAATGGCAAACCATATGCATTAATTGCAATTGAAAGTAGAGAAGTGCCAGATGGTGACTATAATAAATTAAGTGGTGGTCCACTTGGTAAAAAAATTTATTCATATTTAAATATTGATGTTCTTAGTGGTGGTAGGTATTATATTAAAAATGAAAAGAGCAAAGATATATTTGTTAATGCTTATGCCATTGCTCAGTCAGTAGCAAAAACAAATAGTGATGTTCTCACAAAAGTGATATTTACAAAATCGTTGCCAGAGAGATTGCCTGTTGACAAAGCAAGTGTGGAAATACTTGATATCCCATTT
>JAFZND010000031.1 GCA_017553065.1 Clostridia bacterium | reverse complement strand
GGAACAAATTGTCTCACCTTCGTTTAGATAATTTACTTTACAAATTGGGCAAAGAGTAAGGCCTTCTTCTTCGTAGTCCTCATCATCATCCTCATTATTTGCACCAGCACGCATAGAACGCTTGCAAACTTCACACAAATCTTCTGATTCCAAAATATAATTCAATTCGCATCTAGGACATTTAATGTATTTCATAATTCTCACCTTTATTGTCACATTATTATAACTACATATTATTTTATTGTAAACTAATTTTATACATATATATTAATTTTTTATTGACACACATCTATTAAATAAAAAAGATTTATCACTTAATATATGATAAATCAGTAAATATATGTATATAAAGATGGTTTTTATGCACCCTCAATTAACATTTTGTCAGCAACTAAAGCAATAAATTCGCCATTCGTTGGTTTTTCATTGTTACTATATACTCTAATACCAAAAAGAGTATTTATGTTCTCTATTTTTCCCCTATTCCAAGCCACTTCAATTGCATGACGTATAGCACGCTCTACTTTACTTGCAGATGTGTCAAAACGCTCTGCAATGCTAGGATATAATTTCTTTGTAATACTATTAATGATTTCTGGATTATCTATTGCCATTTTGATTGCTTCACGCAAAAATTGATAACCCTTAATATGAGCAGGAATTCCTACCGTGATAAATATATTTGTAATTTTTTCTTCTAATGCTTTATTTTTAATTTTTCGTGATTCTGTTACTTGTGTGGTTGTTGCAAAATTTGATATTTGTTTTATGCGTTTTAATAACACGTTATCATCAATTGGTTTTATCATGTAATAGCTGGCACCTAGCTTTAGTGCACGCTCAATCAATTCATCACTTGATATTGCAGATATAACAATTACTTTTGGCAAGTGATTCAAATGCATTTGTAATAATTCATCCAAGAATGAAAAACCATCTAGTTTTGGCAAAACCAAATCGGTAACCACCACATCAACCTCACTTGTCTTTAAATATTCAAGTGCAGAAATTGCATTATCAAAATCACATTCTACTACTGCATCATTGCTTTTGTTTATCATCTGTTTTGTGTTTTCTCTTGTGCTTGCTACATTGTCAATTAGCATAATTTTTAGCTTATTAGTTTCCATCTTTTTCTCCTATATTTTAAAATTCCAAAAAACAAAAACATGATAACACAATGAGTTTTTTGATGCAATAATTTACAAGAAAGAAAATGGGGTAATTTACATATATTTTGACATATTTTTAAATAAATTGTCGAATACTTTCGTAAAAAATATAAGTATGAAAAAAGTACTAAAAAAACGATGAAAAAGTAATCAAAAAATTGTGTTTTGTATCCTTTTAGAATAATTGCAAACATAGTCAGGAATTATGCGATAATGGCACAAAAAAAGTAGCATTGCATGCTACTTTTAAATTATTTAATCCACATATCTTCACTATCTTCATCTAATGGAGCTGGTGCATGTGATGGTGCAAACACACCAACAAAGCGTGCATCACTGCCGGTAATCTTATTTAGATAGTAATGTGTAGTTTCATTCTCTGCAGTGTATTTTGCAAACACATACATATTGTTGCCATTTGCATCAAATACATCTGTTAAAATTTCTTTTTCATTTTCAAATGCGTCTTCTAACACATACTCTTGGCTAGAATTGTATGTTATTTGAACTTTTCTCAATTTGCTCGATGTATTTACATAATATAAATAATCACCAACAAAACCAACAATTCTGCTAGAAGCTTCTATTGCATGAGAATTAAGTACGCCACCCACTCTTACAACCATGTTTTCTGATGAGTCACGCATTACCACAATATCACCATTATATGATGCTACTGCATATTCTGTGTATGCACTATATCCAAATTTAGTTGCATTATTTTGTGTTGTGTCAAAAGGGGTATCTATGCTTTGATATTTTAGCACAACCTCTTTTTCGTCACTGCCCATAATTGGTGTGGATGTAGAATAATATACTTTATGATTTTTAAGCGCAATCACTTCGTATGTTGTGTCGCTAACTCTAAAATTCTCTACAATACCACTCACAAAGTTTACTGAGCCAAATTGATTGCCACTATATGCACTTTCACTCAATTCTTTTGTAAAGTATACATATTTTGTGCTATTACTATCAATATTGCCTTCGTACAATGCATAGCTGGTAACATTTTCTACAAGAGTTTTTTTGCTTGTTTTGCCTTTGCTATTTATTTCTACGCTAACAATATTTTTATCATCTTCTACAACTACAAGATATACATTGCCATCTACACTATACATCTTCCAATCTTCTCTATCAATTGCAGAAGTACTTACGTACAATTTTTCCTTTGTGTCAGTACCATCAATTTTTGTACGGCAAAAACTTACTAAATCGCTACGCAAAGTACCACTAGTTTCTTTTTCCATTAGTGGTGTGCCATAGTAAATGTAATCGCCAAAAATATAAAATCCACCTTTTTCATAACCAACTAATTTGGATACAACTACCTGTGAACTTTTTAGTGTGCCATCTTCATTATATTGCACTTCACCATTGCTTAATTTTGTGCGATATATAGCACCAAAGGTAACTGAGCCAAACTTGTTGTCACTTGTAGATGTATAATTCTCAGTATAATTTTCGTCATAACCATTTGTATAATACAAATAATCGCCCTTTACTACTGCAAAACCGCCATTGCCAGATACTTGTGCATTTGTTGCTGGATTATCATCTAAGCCCTTCTTGCCACATGCAGATAGTACAAAGGTGCAACATAGCATTATTAAAGTAAAAACATAAAAAAATCTTTTCATTATTTTGCCCTTTTTAATTACTTATAATGTAATATAACAAATTATTGACATATAGTCAAATAATATGATTATTACACTACAAAAAAGTGGGATTTATCCCACTTGTAATGCTTCCCCCGTGTATGCATCTTGATACATTATCCAATAACCAACTTCACCACTGCCATCTAGTGGTAGCCATTGACTATATTTTACCAACTTTTCTGGTGGTGTTGTGCTAAATTGGCCTGGCACACCATAACAAATATATTTTAGATTATCATCTTCAAATATTTTACCCACTACATATTCTTTGCCGTCACCATCAAAATCTACCTTTACCCATTTACTATTTGGAATAATGCTTTCCAAATTTTCTTCATGTCCATAGTCTGCAAATAATTGCTCTAGTTGTGGCTTTATTAGTTCATAAAAATTGTTATCCACTTCGTCAATTGCATCATCCACTGCTTTTGATATTAGTTCGTCCATTTGGTCATCTTCTTTAAATAGGTGCAATTGGTTTTCTAGTGTTTCCACACTAGTTTTAGTTTCAACTATTTCTTTTTCAAGTGGTTTATATTCACTTTCTATATTTTCAATAATATCATCTCGCAATTGCGCATGGTTGGAGTTTGCTCCCCACATAATTGGTATAATGTTATCATTCTCTTTGCGCACAAGCACTGCACCAATGCTATCATTTATATTAAAAGAATTTGGCAATCTAAAATTAAAAGTATTTGATTTATCAAATAACACATCTAATTTTACAACTTCTGCACCACTTGCAGATATTCCAAGAATTAAATCCCCACCATTTACATCATGGCTAGTAAAACTGCCAAACACACCACCATTATTTTTTTCAATAGTAAGCACGCCAATGCCGTATGTTATCCCTTTATTTTTATTTGTAAGTATTATGCTCTTTTTCAAAAAACTCATATTTTTCACCTATAGTAAAATTATATATGACAAATTTAATTCCTAGTGAAACAAAATATGAGTAAAAATGAATTATTTATAGTATTTTTGTCGATAAAAAAAGAGGTTGTAAAACCTCTTTATTGTACATCCACTTTAATGCTTGCACTAACGCCTTGATACAATTTTAATTTACAAGTGTAAACTCCTAGTGTTTTAATTGCTGGCACTTCTATTTTTTTCTTATCAATATCATAGCCAAGTTTTAATAATTCTGCACTTACTTCTTTGTTTGTAACAGAACCAAATATTTTGCCTGTTTCACCTGATTTTACATGACATACCACTGTTACACCATCAACTTTTTTGCCAAGTTCCACAGCTGCAAGACGCTCTTGCTCTTTGTGATACTCACTAGCAGACTTTGCTTGATTTGCCTCATTTATGTTGCTGTTTGTGCCTGCAATGGCAATTTTATTTGGAATAAGGTAATTTAGAGCATAACCACTATTTACTTCTACAATATCACCTTTCTTGCCCTTACCTTTTAAATCTTGAATCAATACTACTTTCATATATATCTCCTATCAATTATTAGTGTAATAAAACATAAATATTTTGTCAATAATATTGTAAGAGTGTGATAAAGTATGGATTTAAAATGTAAAAAATTAGATTGTAAATATAACAACAAATTTGCATGTATGGCAAAAAGTATTGATGTTACAGAAAATTTAGTTTGCAAAACATTTGAAAAAAGCACTAATTTACCGCAAGACCAAAAACAAAATGTGCCCAAGACAATGTTTAGCAAAACACCAAAATATCATCCTTACAGACATATTCGCAATGTGTGTATAAATTGCAAGGCAAAGTGCCTATTTAATCACAATGGTGACTGCCATTCAAATGGCATAAGTGTTGCTAATGAAAAAACATGCGCCAAATGCTACACCTTTGCAAAGAAATAAAAAAATGATGTGAAATCCACATCATTTTTTATACACAATAAATCAATTATTTGAGTTCTACAGTTGCGCCAGCTTCTTTTAATTTTGCTTCGATTTCTTTTGCTTCGTCTGCTGATGCATTCTCTTTGATAACCTTTGGTGCACCATCTACTAATGCTTTTGCTTCGCCAAGGCCAAGACCTGTAACATCTTTAACAATTTTGATAACAGCAATCTTGTTTGGACCTGCTTCTTTAAGCTCTACATTGAATGAGCTCTTTTCTTCAGCTGCTGCTGCGCCTTCTGCAGGTGCTGCCGCTACAGCTACTGGAGCTGCTGCGCTTACGCCGAATTCTTCTTCTAATAATTTTACTAATTCACTTACTTCAAGAACTGATAATGTCTTGATTTCTTCTACAAATTTCTTTAAATCTGCCATTTTTATTTTCTCCCTTTAATTTTTATAAATTATTTATTTGATTTTCCTTCTGCAATTTGATTTAAAGCCCTAGCGAATGCAGAAATTGGGGCTTGAAGTTGGCCAAGCAACATAGCAATAAGTACTTGTTTTGAAGGTACTTTGGATAATGCTTCAACTTCTTGTTTGCTCATAATTGCGCCATTTACAATACCGAACTTAACTTCCATTTTTTCTAAGTCCTTAGCAGTTTTGCAAAATACTCTTGCAGGTGCTACTTCATCTTCGCTAAATGCTACAGCAGTAGTTCCTTCAAAATTCTTTGCATC
>JAFZND010000006.1 GCA_017553065.1 Clostridia bacterium | reverse complement strand
GTGATAAAATAATGCTAACAACTAAAGACTATGAGGTGTACAACTATGGCAGAAAAACACATAGAAGTAGATGAGAAAAAGAAATCAACCACTATTTATTACCAACACAATCTTAACGATGTAACTAGGTTGTGTGTTGGAGTTAAAGTGGGCGCAGGAAAAGATTGGATACGTGGCGAAGCACATTTAAAAGAACATGCCAGTTATCTTGATATTCCAGGTTCACCAGAACTTGGCATTCCAGCTATGTCTCGTGAAGAAATTGACAGGTTATTTAGGAAATATGCAGTAAAAGATGGTGCTTATACAACGCAAGATAGCATTTATTTTACTTTTGCCATACCTAATCCAGTTTTGGAAGATGTACTTAAAATTGCCTCAGATATGTTAGTAAAAAATGATTTCGTTGATGAAGATTTGGATGCAGAAAAAGAAGTAATTTTGCAAGAAAAGTATGTTCGTGAAGATGAAATTAAAGACGTGAGAGCGGGAATACTTGATTACCTATTTGATAAATCAACATTTGGTATTGATAGATTGATAGGAAGTGAAGAATCTTTAAGCAGAATTGACGCAAAAGAATTAGCTCGTTTTACTAATAAGTGGTTTGTTTCTGAAAACTTGATTGTGAGTGTAGTAAGCAATTTGCCATATAGCGATATAAAACCATTAGTTAATAAATATTTTATAGATAGGTTACCATCTAATCCTAAAAACGAAGTAGTGCCTAAAAAACGTACTTATGAATTTGCAAATCAAGTAATTGCAATAAATGATCCAACTGCAAGATCTTTTAATATCAACTTCATTTTAAAGGGTAAACGCAGTTATGAAAAAAATGAGTTATTTACAACATTTGAAGATTGGTATTTTAATGGGTTAGCAGGCAGGCTAATAAAAGAATTACGTCATACATTCCCATTGACATATACACCAAGTTTTTACAATTTTGAGCCAAAAGATATTAAACTAAAAGTATTTGATATAACAACAACGCCAGAAAATGCAAATTTATGTGTGTATTTAATGACTCAAATGTTCAGCGATTTGATTAGAAATGGTATTAGCGAAGACGAATTTAACGAATGGCAACAACACATAATGTATAACAGAGAACACAAAACCGAACTTAAAACGCGTAATTCAACAGATTTATTTGATGCAGTGCTTGTAAAACAAAATCCATTTGTAAAGAATTTTTATGGTAAGTTGCTTAGATTGACTAGGGAAGATATTAATGAGTATTTCCGTAAAACTTATACTAATTCTAAACTTACCTTAGGTTATGATGGCAATATTGATTTAGCAGAATATTCATTACTAATGGATGAACCATACAATACTCTTTCGGAAGATAGAATAAATGAATTGTACTTAGCTGGTTTACTACCAAATGCTGAAGAAGCATTATTGATGTATAATCCAAAAGTACAATTGAAACAATGGATTGCAGAAAATTATCCAAAGCAAAAACGTATGAAACCAAGATTTACAAGAGAAGCATCCAAAGCAAAGAGACAATTGATAAAAGATTATTTAGAACAAAAGAAAGCAGCTGAACAAAAAGCAAATGAACAAATTGTAAGTGAGCCTGGAAAGTCAGCTGGGCATCCAGTAGTAAAAGCAGATGATGAACTAGTTATGTAAATAAAAAAGTGAGCATATTGCTCACTTTTTTGTTGCTTTTTGCATGGTAAGGTGGTACCATTTTAGTGTTATGATAATTGCACTGATAGTAATTTTAAGTTTAATATTTTTATGGATAATTAATTACACATTGTTTAGGCGTAGCATGACGGCAACCATCATTGAAACACTACTAAGAATAAAGCCAAATGAAATGTACATTAAGGATAAGTTGTATTCCAAAAAGATTGCCGAATCACGAAATAATTACACAGCGCCAAAATTAAAGTGTAATGTGGATAGTTATGTTGTGGATGGCATGAATGTGTATGAATTGTATGGTGAGCACGAAGATAGGGTTGTGCTTTATCTTCATGGTGGGGCATATGTGGCACAGCCAATGATATTCCAATGGAATTTTGCCACTAAACTTGCCAAAAAGGTTAATGCAAGAGTAATTGTACCCATGTATCCATTAGCACCAGAATATACATACAAAGATGCTTTTGAAAAAGTTACAAAACTATACAAAAATTTATTAGAAAAATATGGTGAAATAATAATTATTGGAGATAGTGCTGGTGGTGGATTAGAACTTGCGCTTAGTCAATATTGGCAAAGTTTAGGTATTAATATACCTAAAAAGATAATAATGCTATCACCATGGCTAGATATTACTTTGACAAACGAAAGTATATCTAAGTATGAATGTGCAGACCCTATGCTAACAAAAAAGGATTTACAAGATTGTGGTGGCTTTTGGGCTGGTGATACACTTACAAATAATCCAAAAGTAAGTCCAATTTACAGCGACATTATTTTAGATACTAGCATGTACATATTTGTTGGCACTAGGGAAATATTTTGCCCAGATTGTATTGATTATTATGCCAAATTAAAGAATTCAAAAGCAGATGTACATTTAATTTTGGGAGTGGGCATGAATCACGTGTATCCTATGTATCCAATACCCGAAGCACATAAAGCGTTTAATCAAATAAAAAGTATAATAGAGAGGTAATTTTATATGAGAAAAGATTTTGGAGTGAAAACATGGTTTTATCCACTTCCAGTGGTAATAATTGGCACTTATGATGAGAATGGTGTGCCAAATGCAATGAATGCTGCATGGAGTGGCATTTGGGATTATAATCAAGTGTATGTATCACTAAGTAAACACAAAACCACAGACAATCTTACTAAAACACGTGCGTTTACAATCAGTTTTGCAGATGTAAAACATGTAGTAGAGGCAGATTGTGTGGGAGTAGTGTCTGGCAATCAAGTACCAAACAAATTGGAAATTGCAGGATTACACACTCACAAATCGGCACATGTTAATGCACCAATAATTGATGAATTTCCACTAACGCTTGAGTGCAATGTGGTTAGTTTTGAAGAAGGTACACTTATTGGCGAGATTGTAAATGTGAATGCCGATGAAAGTGTGCTTACAAATGGTGTAATTGATGTAGATAAATTACAAGTAATTAGTTTTAGTCCTGCTGATAATAGTTATAGGGTAGTTGGAAAAAAAGTTGGTAATGCATTTAGAGATGGATTAAAGTTAAAATGAGAGTAACACTCTCATTTTTTATATAAAAGTGCAATATCATTTTTAAATATTGTACAAAAGGAATACAATATATTTGATGGAAAAGATTGAACAAATTAAAACAAGATTAGATAAAATCAATTTAATATTTGCTTATGTACTTGTATTCATGCCATTAGTAACATTACTTTTGGGCTTTTGGAGTGGATTTTCACTTGCCATGGAACTTGTGTATTTTTCTGTGGCATATCTTATATTTTTGATTTTTCACTTGCCATATTTAGGATTGCTTGGTGGATGGAAAGAAAGAATAAAAAGTTGGGTAAATTTCCCAACAATAGTTGCATGTGTGATGCTTGTGTGGGCATTGATAACAAGTTTTGCGCATGGAAAAGTGAATGTTACTTTTTTGCATTACCTTGGTTTTTTTGAAATATATATTTGTTTTAGAAAACTTGATAAATCAAAATATGAAAATTTGATTTATACATTTTTATTAGTGTTACTTATAAGTGTGGTGTGTGGATTGATTGACCCACATGGAACATTTATACCAGGATTCCACACGGAAGGTTTTCCATATTCAATAGAGTTCACCAATCCAAATTATTCTGGCTATGTGGTTGCAGTGGCGCTTGTGTATGTAATATCAAAATTGTCACAGCAAACTACACGCAATGAAAAGATATTGTTTATTTCATGTTTTGTGTTATTTTCAGTATTCTTATTTGCAAATGGTAGTTTTGTTCCTATTAGCGGAGTGGTGCTATTTGGCGTGATTATGATAATTTTTAAATGGATAAAATCAAAGAAGTGTCCATGGGAGTTATTATCAATATTCCTTAGTTTTTTGATTATGTCTATACTAATTGATTTGTGTCCATGGTGGACAAAGTATCGTAATTGTGCTGATAGTTATTTGTGGGAATGTGTGGCAGTATTTGATAATATATTCCATACACATATATATGAATACTTTAGGGGTGATGTACTTGCAGGTGCAGATGGATGGGATAGAAATGCATTAGCACTTGCGGCGCTCAAAAAATCCTGTAGTTCTGTGCCAGCATTCCTATTTGGATTTGGTCCTGGATACTATCTAGAAATTCGTCCACATATGCATTTGCTTGCATTGTGGCTAGATTTTGGAATAGTGGTGCCAATTTGCTATATGTTACTTGTTGGGTATGTGGTGTACAGATTTTTAAAAAATAAAGACAATCAATTGTCAAATCTCACTATGATTTCGTGCTTTGGAGTTTATTCAATAATGGCATTTTTTGGTAGTATGACTTTCCAAAGCTTCATATATTTCGTGCCTGTATTTGCAATAGCATACAAATATATTTGCAATAGTGATACAAAGGAAAATAAATTAGAACAACCAAAAGAAGAGATGGAAGAAATAAAGCAAAAAGTAACAAAAAAGAAAAAAGAGAAGATAAAAGAGCAATAATCATTTTTATAAAATTATTTCAAGTGATATAATAATTGTGATAAAAACAAAGGAGAAAATATTAATGAAAAAATTTTGGTCAGAATTTAAAACATTTATTATGCGTGGTAACATTTTAGACATGGCTATTGGTGTTATTATTGGTGGTGCATTCTCAGCAATAGTAACTGCATTTACAAATGGTATTATTATGCCACTCGTAAACCTTGCATTATCGGGCTCAGAAGGTGGCTTGGATAGTGCATATACATTCTTGAAAAAGGTGTATGTAGATGGCGAAATTAGTCTAGAAAAGAGCATATACATTGACTGGGGTGCATTTATCACAGCAATACTTAATTTTCTAATTATAGCATTGACATTGTTTATCATTATTAAAGTAGCAATGGCAAGTAGTAAAATGCTACACAAGGCACAAAGTGAATTGAAACCAAAAATTTCTAAGGCTGAAAAGAAAGAAATGAAAGCAGCAGGTGTAAATGTACATGATAAGGCAGCTGTTAAGGCGTATATGGATGCAAAAGCAAAGGCCGCAGCAGAGGCAGAAGCAAAAGCTGCAGCAGAAGCTGAGGCAAACAGAAAACCTACAACAGAAGAATTGCTTGGTGAAATTGTAGAGCTATTAAAGAAAGAAAAGAAGAGCAAATAACATAAAAGCATCGTGAAAATTGCGATGCTTTTTTTGTAGGTAAAAGTCAAATTAACATGTATTTTTGATATAATTTATTAAATAACCTTGTAGTAATTTGTCGATAAATGTATTATTACATTAAATTTGGCATACAACTCCTTGAAAAAACATTTATTTTGATATAATATGACAAAAAAAGGAGGTTTACTCATGAGGTTAGTAAAATGGGCAGATTTACCACTAGAAGACAAGCTAACATTTGCTTATTTGGGTGATTATTTGTGTGTTTGCTTACTCAAAGTAAAACTTAATTTGTTGGTCAGCAAAGCAATACGAGAGCACAAATCATTTGGCAAAAATATCATTAATCTTAATATGGATATAGATAGATATTTGAATAGACTAGAGTGTTATGAATACTGCATTTAAAAAAATATCGTTTGGAAACCCCAAACGATATTTTTATTTTATTAATTATTTTGCAGCTGCTTTTTTAGCAGGTGCCTTTTTAGCTGTTGCAGGTTTCTTAGCTGCTGCAGGTTTTTTAGCAGGTGCCTTTTTAGCTACTGCAGGTTTTTCTGCTGGTTTTTCTTCTTTCTTTGTTGCTGATTTTGTAGCTGCTTTTTTAGCAGGTGCCTTTTTAGGTGCCGCTGCCTTTACTTCTTCCTTTTTCTCTTCTACTTTCTTAGGTGCTTTTGCTGGTTTTGGTTGTTCTACAACTACGCCATTTGCTTTTTTAGCAGCATCTAGGTGAGCAGATAATCTAGCAACTTTTCTTGAAGCATTATTTTTGTGCAAAATACCTTTTGAGCATGCGCTATTGATATAACTTACTGTTTCAGCAAGTTTAGCTGTAGCTTGTTCAAATTTGCCTTCTGCTACAAGACTGCGGAATGACTTTGTCATTGTTGCAATTGTTGCTTTAACAAATTTGTTTTCGCCTCTTTGTCTTTTGTTTGTTGAAATTCTTTTCTTTGCAGATTTAATGTTTGCCACTTTAGTTACTCCTTAAAAGTTTAATTTTATTTTTCAATTTGCTTTTGTATTCTAACACAAATTATAAGAATTAGCAACAATTATTTGTTAATAATATAAATATTATTTTAACTTATTGGGGTAATAATGCATTGTTTAGCGACATTATTGGTGACAATATAAAATATGCCACTGAATTTAGTAAAGTTCATATTGATGGCGAAAGCAAATTTTCATTTTTAAAGCATGATGTGATTGAGGAAGATTATGTGATAAATAAATTATCTACTGCGCGTGCGCTACACCTAAAAAAGGGTAGATACACATTGCTCACTTTACCAAGTGTATATGAAGCTTGTGAAGACAAGTTTGATTATTATGTTAATGTGCTTGAACGCGCACTAGGTAAATATATAACAAATGATTTAAAGAGTGTGTTAGTAGTAGGTCTTGGTAATAGGCACATGGTGGCAGATAGTCTTGGTGCAAAAGTTGTAGGACAAATAAAGGTAACAGGAAGTATTACTAGTGGGGTTAGCGTATATGCTATTGCACCTTCTGTGCTTGGCCTTACTGGTATTGAAAGCAGTGACATAATAGCGGGTGTGTGCAAAATAATAAAACCACAACTAGTGATTATAATAGATAGTTTGTGTGCAAATGATGTGACTCGACTTGGATCATCATTTCAAATTAGCACCAATGCATTTGTGCCTGGTAGCGGAGTTGAAAATGCAAGAAAAAAAATAACACAACCAAATGTAATTAGCATTGGTGTACCACTAGTGGTGTATACTAAAACTTTTATATTTCAAGCATTTAAAAAGTACAATGTAAAATATAATGATAGTGATGATTTTGATGGTGTGGTCGTAACTCCAAACAATGTGGATTTGATTGTAGATAGTGGGGCCAAACTAATTGCAAAAGCAATAAATAAA
Source organism: Clostridia bacterium (assembly GCA_017553065.1). GTDB lineage: Bacteria > Bacillota > Clostridia > Christensenellales > UBA1242 > UBA11490. Next base: position 3,172 of record JAFZND010000006.1, on the reverse strand, counting down.
AGGATAGAAAAAATAGAGAAATTATAGTGATACGCAAAGTAATAAAAAAACAAATAATTTGGGCAGTTTTTATATTTTTGATTATAACTACTATTGTGCTTTGTGTAGTAGTGTTTTCGCATCCAACAAAGTATTCCAAATTGATTTTAAAATATTCAAAAATGTATGGCATAGAAGCAAATCTTGTGGGAGCACTAATCAATGTAGAAAGCACATATAATCCAAAGGCAGTTAGTCCTGTTGGTGCAGTTGGGCTAATGCAAATTATGCCCACTACGGCAAGTGAAATTTCTAAAAAATTAGGAGATGATTATTCATCAATCAACTTGTTTGACGAAGACACAAATATTAGATATGGTTGCTATTATTTGAGTTATTTGTACTTAGTGTATGGCGATACAACTTGTGTGCTTGCAGCATACAATGCCGGGCTTGGCAATGTAAATAGTTGGTTAAAAAATAGTGAGTATAGTGCAGATGGTAAACACTTAAAATATATTCCGTTTAAAGAAACAAGAGAATATGTTTACAAAATAATAAAGGATAGGGCAATTTACAAAATATATTACACCATGTAACATTTTTCACGCATGTTTTAGTTTGACAATTAACTTTATATTTGATAACATACTTTATGTTATGAAATATAGGAGTGTTTGACATGCAAGAGACACAAGAGAATTTATACAAAGAAGTAGACATAAGAAGAAATAAGATTGACACTTTGAAACAAGAGGGTATTAACCCTTATGCAGAAAAGTTTGAATGTACTCATTCATTGTTACAAGCTCGTGAATTGCCTGAAGGCACAAAAGTTAGCGTGGCTGGTAGAATGGTTGCACGCAGAATTTTTGGTAAGTTTATGTTCTTTAAGCTTAGTGATGCATTTGCAAAATTACAAATTAGCATGAGCGTAAATGAAGTAGATTTGGAAACATACAAATGGTTCAAAGACAATGTAGATTTAGCCGACTATGTGGGTGTTACAGGTGAACTATATGTAACACAAACAGGCGAACTTACAGTAAAAGCATTGGAATACAAATTGCTTAGCAAGGCAATGTTACCTTTACCAGAAAAGTTCCATGGACTTACAGATATCGAAGCTCGTTATCGTCAAAGATATTTGGATGTAATTACAAATGAAGAATCAAACAAAGTGCTTATTGGTAGAAGCAAAATGGTTGCATTTATTCGTGATTACCTACAAAAACATGACTTTATAGAGGTAGAAACACCAATTCTTCAAGGTGCAGTGTGTGGTGCAAGTGCAAAACCTTTCTTCACACATCACAATGCTCTTGATAAAGAATGTAATTTGCGTATTGCTCCAGAGGTATATTTAAAACAAGTAGTTGCAGGTGGTGTGCCAAGAGTGTTTGAAGTGGCAAAATGTTTCCGTAACGAAGGTATGGATGCAAGTCATTTACAAGAATTTACACAAGTAGAGTGGTATGCAAGTTATTGGAATTTTGAAGATAATATCAAATTCTATTCAAATTTTGTGCGTGAACTTGTAACATATATGCTTGGCAAGCCAGAAATAATTGTTCGTGGTCAAGCATTTGACTTAACACCTGAATTTAAGCGTGTAAATTATGTAGAAACAATTAATTCCATTTTAGGATTTGATTTTTTGGCATATGAAGATGTAGAAAAATTAAAAGATAAAGTAGTTGCAACCAAAATGTTTGAAGAGGGTGAAGTAAGAGACTTAAAAACATGCGGTGCAGTTATTGACTATGTGTACAAGCGTAAAATGCGTCCAGACATTATTGAGCCAACAATTTTATTTAACTATCCAGCTTGTTTGGTTCCACTAGCAAGACGCAGTGACAAAAATCCAAAAACAATTGAGATGTTCCAATTCTTAATTAATGGTGAAGAGTTATGCAAAGCATATAGTGAGCTTGTGGACCCAATAATTCAAAGAGAAACTTTGGAAGAACAAGCAAAAGCAAAAGCAGCAGGTGATGAAGAAGCAATGGATATTGATGAAGATTTCTTGCTTGCTATGGAACATGGTATGCCACCAATGAGTGGTTTGGGTATGGGTATTGATAGATTGCTAGTAATGTTATACAATCAACCATCTATCCGTGATGTAGTATGGTTCCCAATTATGAAATAGTAGAGGTTAAAAAATGAGCGTTTTATATTTAGACACAGACTGTGAAATTCCAGTACATGAATACAATAAATTAACAGCAGAAACAATTAGTATGCCATATACAATTGATGGCGAACAAATTTATCCAGATCCTACAAAAGATTTCGATTATAAAGATTTCTTTGGTAGAGTAAGAAAGGGTAGTATGCCTACAACAATGGCACTAAATCCACAAGATTACATAGAATTGTTTGAGCCAGCCCTAAAAGCAAATGAAGATATTTTGTATGTTCATTTTTCACACAAGATGAGTGGCACATTTGATTATATGAATCAAGCAATAGAAGAATTAAAGAAAAAATATCCAGAGTGCAAAATTACTACTGTGGATACACTTTCTATTAGTGCTGGTGCAGGTTTAACTGCAATGCTTGCTGCTCAAATGCACAAGCGTGGTGCAAGTGATGATGAAATTGTAAAATTTGTTGAAAAATTTAGGCAAGAGTCAAATTGCTACTTTGTGGTAGATAATTTGATGCACTTATTCCGTGGTGGCAGACTAAGCAAAACAAGTGCAGTTATTGGTAGCATGATAAACCTAAAACCATTAATTGGAGTTAATTCAGATGGTAAATTGGAAGCTTGTGCAAAAATAATGGGCAGAAAGAAGAGTTTGCTTGCATTAGTAGACAAAGTAAAACAATATGGAACTAACCTTGCAGATTATCCTTTGTATATTTTGCAGGCAGATTGCGAAGAAGACGGCAAATTTGTTTATGATAAACTCAAAGAATTATTCCCAGAAGTAAATATTGAAATTATGCCTATTGGCCCAGTAATTGGTGCACATTGTGGCCCAGGTACTGTTGGTGTAATATTCCATGCAAATAAGCGTAATATGTAACAAAAAACACACTTAATTTTAAGTGTGTTTTTATTTGCAAATTATATGCTAATAATTATATAATAGTGGTGTAAGTAGAGGTGGAAAAAATGAAAACTCTAATTAAGGGTGCAACTATTGTTGCCTGTGATGAACAAAATACAGTAATGCAAGGTGAT
>JAFZND010000030.1 GCA_017553065.1 Clostridia bacterium | reverse complement strand
GTGCAACCTCGATGCTCGCTTAATTGATAATGTATGTACTGTGATATTTGTTGGATGCATTTCAATAGCAGTATTAAGTGACTTTTTGAATGTAGTCAAACTTTCGCCGTCAAGCCCTGCAATTAAGTCCATATTGATATCAAAATTGTATAGCAAAGCAAGTTTGTATGCATCGATAACTTGTTGTGCAGTATGATTCCTGCCAATATTTTTTAATGTTTTATCACTAAATGTTTGCGGATTGATACAAATACGACTTACACCATGCTTTTTCATTACATCCAACTTTTCTTTTGTAATTGTATCTGGCCTGCCCGACTCTACTGTGAATTCGCTCACATTGTAACCAATAGCACAAAGTAATCTATCTAGTTGTTCAGGACTAAGCACAGTTGGAGTACCACCACCAATGTAAACTGTTTTAACTAGGTAATTATTCTTTGCAAGCATTTCTTTGGTTTTGGTAATGTCATAAATTAATGCATCTAAATATGGTTCAAGCAAATGATTGCACATATCGAGGCCATTGGATATAAATGAACAATAACTGCACCTTGTTGGACAAAATGGAATATGAACATAAAAATTAACTAGCTTATCATTTTTTGTAATTCCACCCTGATTAATTATTATATCTTTTGCAATATTTGCCTTATCTTTTGATACATAAAATTCATTAACTAATCTATTGGTGGCCTTAATCAAACTACCTTCTTCAGACTGCAACTCATATAATAATTTTGTTGGTCTAATTCCGGTAAGAGCACCCCAAGGAAGAGTTTTATTTAGTGCTGATGACAATGTCTCATATAGTGTTAATTTAGCAAATCTTTTGAGATATTTATACTTTTTGTCTTTTTGCATATATGACAATAATTTGTCTATTCGTGCATGGTTATTGTCAAAAAGTCCACTTATATTAACATAATTTGTCAATATATTATCATTTAGCGAATAACTATGACTAATTTTTAAATCGCAAGATTGGAAACTCTTTTCATCATAAAATAGTTTTACGATAAGTAGCAATTCGTCATAAAGTTTTTCATCGTTAGTAATAAGGGTAATCATATTGCACTTCCTATACTCTGAATATATCAATAACAAATGAGAAGTTGTTTAACTTGTTGATTAAATCTTCTAATTCATCGCGTGATGATACACTTACTTGCAAGTTAATTGTGGTAGTTGCATTTGAATTATTTTTGGATGAAATACCTTCAATGTTTATACCCAAGTCATTTATCTTTTTGGATATTTTTGAAAGTATGCCTGCGTTATTTTGAGTAATGATTACTATTGAGCCAATCATTGAACTTTGGCCACTATTCCATGAACATTCTATCAAGCGCTCAATTTCACATTCTGCAAGTGAAGGACAATCTGCCCTGTGTACTGTAATGCCTTTTGCACGTGATATATAACCAATGATTTGGTCGCCTGGCAATGGGTTGCAACATTTTGCATACTTTACCATTATGTTTTCGTAACCTTTGACAGACACACCACCATTTATATCATGACGTTTATGAGATTTTAGTGAATATTCCTCTTTTGGACCATTTAATTCTTCGTATACTTTGAGTAATTTATTTAAAACTTGTGCTGTGGTTACACTACCGTAACCCACAGATGCATACATATCATCTAAGCTTGAAAAAGAATATTTTTCAAAAACATGGTCAAGATATTTCTGTTCTAAGTAGTCAGACAAGTTTACATTACGAATTTTTGCTTGTTGTTCAAGCATTGATTTACCACGTTTAATGTTATCATCTTTCATTGCATGCTTAAAGAAATCATTAATTTTCTTTTTTGCTGCATTTGATTTGACTATTTTTAACCAGTCACGAGATGGACCTTTTGCGTTTACACTTGTAATTATTTCTACAGTGTCACCATTATTCAAAACGGTGTTCAATGGGCACATTTTACCATTTACTTTTGCACCAATACATGCATCACCAATCTTGCTGTGAATATTGTAAGCAAAATCGATAGGATTTGAGCCCTCTGGTAGTTCAATAACTTTACCAAGTGGTGTTTGAACAAAAATGCGTTCATTAAACACATCTTGTGTCATTAAATCAAGGATATCATTACTATTTTGCTCTTCTTTAAATGACTCCATAAGTTTGCGCATGTAATTAATACGGATATCATTTTCATTTACTTTGCTATTATCTTTGTATGCCCAGTGAGCAGCAAAACCATATTCGTTGTATTCATGCATATCAAATGTACGAATTTGAATTTCTAGTGGTGATCCACTTGGTAGCAAAACAACTGTATGCAAAGATTGATAGCCATTTTCTTTTGGGTGAGTAATATAATCTTTAAAATTACCCAAAGGTGTGAACATTGTAAATATTTTGCCAAGCACACTAAAACATTCGTTAACATCATTTACAAGAATCATTAAAGCCAAAACATCAACAATTTGATTTAATTTTGTTGTGCCAAAATCTTTAATCTCATCATCATAGTTATCAAGTAACTTACCATTGTATGTTTTGATTATATCGCCAACATTCATGTTTTTACGCATTAACTTTTTAGCAATGCTGTGTATTGTTTTTTGTCTGCCAAACACTTTTACATTTGGAATTGTTGGTTGAAATTCTGCCTTTATTTTTTCAATTGCTTTGTTTATTTCCTCTTCGCCCTCGGCCACGCAAGTAGAAACTGCCTTTGAAAGTTGCTCGTAAAACTTAGGCATATTATATTTGAAAATTGCATTTTCTAATATGTCTTTATAGTCCTTAATGCCAAGCATTGCGGAAATAGGAGAATAAAAGTTTTTATAGTTATCCATTAATGCGGCTTGATATTCTGGAGTATATGTATCAAAAGCATCTAATTTTGATACTTCAATACACAATTTTAGTATCATTGTGCGTAAATCTTTTGCTGTTGCTAAAAATAAACTACGAATAGCTTTAATCTCTTCTTCTCTGTTATTAATTTTGATATTATAAAGAGCAGTAAGTGAGTTTAATATATTTTTTACATCATCATTAAGCTCAATATCACCAAGCGTGTCTGTTATTGCAAATGGATATATAAGTGCCACTATTACACAGTTGACATCCAATTGTTTTTTTATTGCTCTGCATGCTGATGATACTGCAAGATTTAGATTGTATACTTGGTTGTTTGAATCTAAATTTTTAACCAAGTCCAAATATTCACATACACTACTATATTCTTTATCTTTTAATTTTTCTTTTGCAAGATTTAATAAATTTTCCATTTATAAT